>CAMDFS010000099.1 GCA_945897715.1 Chlamydia trachomatis | reverse complement strand
AAAAGGAGGATGTTGAAAATCCTGACCTTAATTTCATGCTCAACAATTATCTGGGGAGTTCTTGTTGCCTCTTATTTCAGTGTGAAGATGGAGCCTTATTATTTTTTAAACCGAATTTCTCTTCCCTACAACCTTGCTTTAGAAAAAATTGAATACCATAAAATTGGAAATACTGAACTCTACAAAGAATGGGTTCGGGAATATCCAGCAATTCAAGATGTTGCTGTTCCTGCTGAAATACTTGTCAAAGGGACAAAAAATAAAGGTAATGAGCAAGTCTTTCAGCTGATGAACGAAACCTACGATGGGATTTTCTTGGAAATTTCCTTAATTGTAGGAATTATTCATTTAAGTTTATCTTTTATGAGAAATTTGAGAAG
This sequence comes from Chlamydia trachomatis, assembly GCA_945897715.1. Taxonomy (GTDB): domain Bacteria; phylum Chlamydiota; class Chlamydiia; order Chlamydiales; family 2-12-FULL-49-11; genus JAJACQ01. The sequence goes on along the minus strand of CAMDFS010000099.1, from coordinate 2,685 downwards.
AAACTGGGGAGGCATTGGATGGATATTCACTCTTCTTGGTGGATATCTTTTCTTTCCAAAAGTTTTAGATGCAACTTCAATGATTGTCTATACAGGATTAATAAGTAGAGATTTTTCTATAGTAATAGGAGAACAGCTTCTCTATGGCGGGCTTGGGCTTGCTATACTTTTAGCAATTATACAAGCTAAAAGTTTTTCAGGACTTTTGTCTATCTTTAAAGCAATTGAAGTGTTTTCAGACGTTCTCTCTTACTTAAGGCTTTATGCTCTTGGGTTAGCAAGTGTTGTCCTTGCCGGAACCTTTAACGAAATAGGACCATCTATTGGTGGACCTATGTTTGGCTGGATTATTGTATTATTTGGCCATGGTGTAAATATTTGCCTTGGAGTAATGGCAGGTGTGATCCATGGACTGCGTCTTAATTTCCTAGAATGGTACCACCATAGTTACGAGGGTGGGGGAAAGAAGTTTAACCCACTACGGTTATTAAAAAATGAATAAAAAAAACAAGGAGAAGAAAAAATGAATTTTGATATGATTGGCCCTGCATTAGCTTTAGCCCTGTCAGCTATAGGAGCATCAATTGGTTGCGGAATAGCTGGGGTTGCTTCTCATGCTGTAATGAGTAGAGTGGATGAAGGACACGCAAAGTTCCTTGGACTTTCTGCAGTACCTGCATCACAAATGATTTATGGCTTTGTATTGATGCTTTTACTTTCACAAAGCGTTAAATCAGGAGGGGTATCAGCCCTTTCAGCAATTGGAATCGGTGGTGGGTCAGGTACAGCCATTATGTTTGCAGCAATTTATCAAGGAAGAGCTTGCGTATCAGCAATTTTAGCTGTGGCTAAAAAACCAGCCGTCTTTGGTAAAACCTTTGTCGCAATTGGTATTGTAGAGTCTTTTGCTCTCTTCTCTTTTGTGTTTGCGCTTCTTTTAATTTAACTTCAGCTAGTTTAATTAAATACTGTTAAGGTAATATGTAAATTTTTAATGCAACGATTTTTTAGAGTAGCCTGATTAGAGCGGGCTACCTAGTTTGTCCATGATCAATGGAGTATCGTTTTTTAACCAATTATAAATCAAGTGGTTACACGCTTAAAAGTTTACCGATTCTTGATTTCTCTGCTTTTTAATTATGAATCAAAAAAACTTTATTTCACAACCTGTTGATGAAGAAGTGGATAGAATAAATAAACATGTGCACGTAGTTTTTTTTCTCATAAATTAAAAAGTTTTAGATTGAAAACTAACAATGACTCTATTATTATATTTCATTAAAATAATTAGGAGAATCTTATGAGCACAATTGTTAATGAAAATTCAGGACCGGATAGAGATCATTCCACACAAACCAATTGCGTTTCTGGTGGAGGTGAGAAGGATGAAAAAGTAAGTAGTTTTGCTCAAGGAAAAATAGGGGCTGATGCTTTAATAAGTGCACTTAGAGAAAAAGGGGGGGTAAGTAAGTCTTTAGTTGATAGATTAAAACCGACTGCTTTTGCTCTTCGTATAGCGTTGCACTATAATACATATTTCAATGAAGAATTTACAACTGTTGGATTTGACCATCAAGCTTTTGTTATTGATAAATATAAAATGTTTAACTACTTTTTTCAAAAAAGTAACTCCATTGAACAAGCTAATTGCGATTTAAGAGAGTGGGGTGATCATTTTCTAAAGGCGATAGATCATATTCAAAATGAAAATCTCACTGCAGTTTATGAAGATCTAAAAGTTTTAGCAACTCTTGGGGCAGAGGAAAAAATAGAATTAAAAAAAGAAAGTCTTTTGGAAAAGTATCTAATTATTCCTGAAATTGCTAAGGAAGGTTTTCAAATTGCAGTACAATCTTATAAGGATGCCATATCCCATGATGAAATAGGTGAAGATGAAACTAAGTCGCATAGTTTTGGAGTGCAGTTAGCAATAGGCTACATTACTAAACAGTTTAATGGCCTAGAACTGGATTGTCAATTGCAAGTTGAAGTAAAGGATCAATTAAGCGCTAAAAAGGTATATAAAATTTTATCTAAAATATTGGATATCCCCTCCTATTCTGGTAGGAAGGGACTCTTGGTTGACTGCATAAAGGATGGTTTCCTGTATATTCTCGAATGCAAGTTATTGGCTGAAAATGAAAATATAGTAATAAATAAAATTCAGGCGCTGAGTAAGTTAAATAATAATAAATCTCTTGTAGAAAAAATTATAAAAAAATTTTCAAAATTATTAGGAATTAGTAATAAAGATGCTTCTAAGATAAATGCTAGTGAATTGGGTATTCTAGTTGCTCAGAAATATGCTAAAGAAGTTTCAAAAGCATCAAATGGTGAAGATGAGGTTGATCATGTTCATTATGTTTTAGAAGTATATCAAATACTCGAATTTATTTCTATTAAAAGAGATTTGAAAACCATAGATGAAATTAAAGCTTTCTTTACTGCATTTAGTGATCACTTTTATTGCAAGTTACATGAAATAAGAGAAAATCAATATGATATTCATGAAATTGTAGACCAAGTAAGTCATAAATCTACACCAACAAAAAAAGCGAAAAAGAAGAAAAAGAGTAAAAAACTTAATAGTCCATCGGTAATAGAAGCACCAGCACCAGCACCAGCACCAGCACCAGCACCAGCACCAGCACCAGCACCAGCACCAGCACCAGCACCAGCACCAGC
>CAMDFS010000098.1 GCA_945897715.1 Chlamydia trachomatis | reverse complement strand
TTACTGAAAAGCTTATTTGTATCGTAGCTTATCCATGTACTTTGAATCCCTCCAAATGGTTCGAAGGTAAAAGAATCGGAAAAATAAGATCCTTTAGCTAAAACCACATCTAAAAGAAAGTAATCCACATTTAATGATGCATTTACTTCTTGGAAATGTATTAGGGTGTCAGACCCAGTTGCTCCCCACACACTTTGAAATTCGGAAGGTCTATAAAATATTGGAGCATTTAGATCCGCTCCAAAATTAGATTGTGACCTTAACCACTCAAAATTTGCCGATAGCAGCCAATTATCGTTTTCAAAATAATATCCTGTTCCAATTCTTAAACCTGCATCTACATTAAATCCAAAACGTATGTTTGTATTTGTAAGATTGACAAAATCCTGTGCATCAGTTGGAATAGACCCACCTTCTCTTGCAATAACAGCTGTTGCAACCTCAGCTCCAGAAACTCTCATCTGTTGATAAAGTAAACCGACATCAAACTGCCATCCGCAGCTATCAAGTACTGGATAACTCGTGCACAAGTTTGGCCCTTTACAACCATTTGGCTTTACTAGATTTGCTGACAATGAGTTAATTGCAAATACCATTACACTTAGCATGGCAAGAGCGCTTCTCTTTTTATACATTTTTTACCTCTCTTGGGTGTTTTTTAAAAAAAAATTTTCATTCTTATCCTCCCAATACAATTCATAAAGGTTTTTTGCAATGTTTATTTTAATTTAATTATTAAAAAGAGGAAAAAAGATTTCATCCTAACCATCCTAATATCTCTGTTTTCACTTATTTTTTTAAATAAAAAAAGGTGGTAATTTTCATTACCACCTTTTTTATCTTTCCGTAAACTGCTAACTTTTTCTAGAAGGCCCAGATTAAGTCTGCATATAGACCGTTCAAACTTAAACCTGTTGGTACACCTATTGTAGGAATTACTGCAATAACTCTTGCATCAAAACCTAATTTTATCGCTACATAATGCTTATCTTCTAAGCAGAATGTTGAAAGCTTAATACCAATTATTGATCTAACAGGAACCATGTATGCACCGTCGGTATTATTAGTTGCTACAACTACATTTGGCTCAGCAGAAGCAGTTGTTCCAGATGTAAGTGTTGATGTAGCTGTTCCTTGTACTTGACCAATTAACACAGCTAGGTTAGAGTCTGAAAACAGGCTTAAACCTTCTGTAATATAATACTCACCATTGAAACCAAATGCAGGTCCAGCACCCCAGTTGTCAAACTGTATATTTAATAGTGCAGATCTTCCATTTGTCAAAATTGTCGAAGCGTATTGAGCATTTGATGTTGTTGTAAACCAAATTGCTTCCACTCCCATCCAAGGCTCATAAGAAAAACATCCTGAGAGATAACTTCCTCTACTTAATGTTACATCTAATGCATAGATGTCAACCCCTGCATTGTAATTGATGCTATCAAAGGTGTCATCAAAAGGAACAAAAGGTGTACCTTGGAAAATTCCATGACCACCTGTTGCACCTACTATTCCTTGTGCTAAGGCTGGGTTAGCAGTATACTGAGTGTTTATATCGTTATATTCTATGCTACCTGATGTGCTTAACCAATCAAATTTAGCCCCAATAAACCATTGGTCATGATGCATCAAATATCCAGCGCTAACTGTTAATCCTAATGCATAATCTAAGCTATAGTTTAAATTTTGTACTGTTTGTTCAACAAAAGCACTAGATGTCGCTGTATTTTGGTTCGCTACAGGAATATACGCTCTTCCTGCATAATTTCCAGGAAAAGTTGCTTGCTCATAAAGCAATCCGATGTCTAGGTGCCATGTATAGCAGCAATCATCGCAATTTCCCAATAATGGAAATGATGAGCAAAGAACTGGTCCTTTGCAACCATTTAATTTAGTACTTGTTATATCAGCCGCTTCTAGCGCGGTAGACAAACAAACAATTGTTGTCAACAACACTCCGGCAATCCTATTTAGTTTCATTCTATCCCCCTTCAGAGTAGTTTTTAGTAAAAAGATTCTTTATACAAAAAAACTATTTATTAGTACAACTATTTTTTCACGATGCGCTCCTATCCTGATGTTTTTTTTTGTAACCTTCATTTATTTGTCTCTTTTTTAAGATAATTCCACCCTCCAAAATAACGACCCTTGTCCCCTTTTATCAAATAGATAGGAACTTCTTTTAGCAGGTTTTTGAAACGCCCCTTTTCTTTAAACATTTCTGTAACTTCCCCTCTTTGAATCAATAGAAAATTTTTTCTCAAAACCCCTCCGGTAAGATATATTCCTCCAAAACAAAGGGTTTTTAACGAAAAATTTCCCGCTTCTTTCCCCAGGGTTTGTAAAAAGAGGGAAACAGCATCTTTACAGCTTTTTTCCTCCCCTAAAAAAATTTGCTCAGCAGTCAAATTTCTCTCCTTAGAAAAAAATTCATAGAGATTTTCAATCCCCTCTCCAGAAAGGACCCTTTCGAAGGAGATATGGTCCATCTTTTCCTGCATCCATTTTAGAAAAGCAATCTCTGTTTTTGTGCTCGCAGCAAAATCAGCATGCCCACCTTCGGTAGCAATCACCCTATCTTCTAAAATAATCCCCTCTCCAAGTCCTGTCCCTACAGATAAAATGGCTTTCACCTTAGAATCGCTTTGTTTTCCTTTTTGAATCACAACTAGGTCTTCTTCTATTAAAGAAGAGACCCCCCAACCCTCAAGCTCTAAGTCATTGATCAAAAAAACCTTCTTAAGACCACAACTTGCTTCAATTTTTTTTCTATCTAACACCCAAGGGAGGTTTGTGAGCTTGCAAACGGCATTTTTAATCGGTCCACATGCACCAATTACAGCATATTTAACCTTTTCTTCCCCTTGTAAAAAATGAAAAATAACCTCTTCAAAAGAAAAAAAATCTTCCGCTAAAAATTCTTTCTTCTTAATAAGAATAGGCCCTTCTACGTGGTGTTGTGCTAAAAAAAACAGCGTCTTTGTCGCCCCAACATCTGCTATTAAAAATCGATCACCCTCATGCATAATGAAAAAAAGCCTTTTTTTTTGTCTTTTTCTCCTATATAGTCTTTTTGATTATAAATTTCACAAAAAGGTTTATCCATGG
>CAMDFS010000097.1 GCA_945897715.1 Chlamydia trachomatis | reverse complement strand
CAATTTCGCCTTATAAATGAGATCTTCGATCAAGTCTTTGACTTCTCCACAAAAGATGATGCTAAAGAGTTTTTCTTAGGTTTGCAAAATGAGCTTAGAAATTTAAATTTCCTACCTTTTAATACAGATAGATATCATAACCAAATTAGCGAGATAAGGGATAAACTGGAAAAAATACAAGTGAAGGTGGAGGTATAAAGAGTGCAGACAGTATATGAAGAGATTTTAGAGATTAGCAACAGCATCTTTATCGTAGAGGCAGAGAATGTAGAGATCGGCGAGATGGTTTGTGTCGATAAAAAAGATAAAACAAAATTATATGGCCAGGTAATTAGCTTTGATGGGACAAAAGTCTCTATCCAAGCAATGGGGGACACAAGGGGCCTTTGTACTGGGGATAAAACAATCTTTTTAAAAAGAAAGATGAGAGTGGTTGTTGGTGACATCCTTTTAGGGCGTGTTCTTGGTCCAATGGGAAATCCTTTGGATGATGGACCTAAACTTGAGGGGCTAGAGGTAGAAATTGGCACCCCTACAGCAAATCCTGTAAGAAGAATTATTCCACATAGAATGATCCAAACATACATCCCAATGATCGATCTATTTAATACTTTGGTCGAATCTCAAAAACTTCCTATTTTTACAGTTCCAGGGGAACCTTATAATGAATTGCTGATGCGTATTGCAAATCATACAGATGCCGATGTGATCATCATCGGAATTATGGGTGCAAGGCTTGATGATATGCATGCATTTATTGATAACACAAAAAATACTGGAGCACTGAATAAAACAGTAATTTTTGTCCATAAAGCTACAGATTACCCTGCAGAGTGCCTTTTGATCCCTGATATGGCGCTAACAGCAGCAGAACAGTTTGCTCAAAAAGGCAAGCGTGTTCTTGTGCTGTTAACGGATATGACTGCCTATGCCGATGCTTTAAAAGAAATTGCTATTTCATTAAACCAGATTCCCTCAAATCGTGGGTATCCAGGATCGCTTTATTCTGACCTTGCTTTTAGATATGAAAAAGCAATCGATATTCAAGGGGCAGGATCAATCACTTTGCTTCCGGTGGTAACCATGCCAGGTGATGATGTCACTCACCCCATCCCTGATAATACAGGGTACATTACAGAAGGGCAGTTCTATCTTCGCAATGGACGAATTGAGCCATTTGGCTCTCTTTCAAGATTGAAGCAGTTTGTAATTAATGAAGTGACAAGGGAAGATCACGGCGCAATTATGAATACAATGATTCGCTTATACTCAGAATCACTGAAATCAAAAGAATTGTACTCAATGGGTTTTAAATTATCTAAATGGGATCAGAAACTCATTAAGTATGGAGAGTTTTTTGAAAGTGAGATGATGGATCTTAGTAAGAGTATTTCATTAAATGATGCCCTTGATCTTGGTTGGAAGATTTTAGGGGATTGTTTTGAGAAAATAGAGGTGGGGATTAAAGATTCCTTGATTGAAAAGTATTGGAAGAAAGAAAGGTAGGAAAGTTTGGCAACAGTAAAATGTACAAAGTATGAGATGCATCGGCTGCAAAAAAAACATGTGCAGTTGAAGAAGTACCTCCCCACTTTGAACCTAAAAAAAATGCTCTTGCAGGCAGAGGTGAATAAAGCCTCTGAGGAAAGCGAGAGGTATGCTCGTCACTACAAAGAAGAAATCTTAACCCTTGAGACCTCTATTAAACTTTTGTCCGATCCTTCTATGAAGCTGTTGAAAAATCAATTGATCGTAGAAAAAAGGAATCTTGTCTACGAAAACATTGCGGGAATTGAAGTGCCGGTGTTAAAATCTCTCACATTTAAGAAAAATGAAGATAACATCCAGTATAGACCTTTTTGGCATGCAGACTTAACTAACCATTTACGTTCGGCTAAAAAAGCATTTGCAGCCCTTGAGGTCTCAAAAGAAAAAAAGAGAATTTTAGAAGAAGAACTCCGAAGTGTATCCATTCGAGTCAATCTTTTTGAAAAAAGATTAATTCCTGATCTAGAAAATGATATCTGTACCATCAAAGTATTCCTAGGTGATCAAGTTCTTGCTGCAGTATCCTTATCAAAATTGGCTAAGGAAAAAATAGAGAAAAGAAAGTTAAAGCAAAAGGAGGGGTGTTCTGCAAGTTAAAATTCATAAATATCTTTTTGCCGGCACAAGAAACGTTCATGACAAGTTCTTTGAAAAAGCACAGTCCCTTGGATTTATGCAATTTTTTTCAGTGACGGGAGAGACACCACATCTATTCCCTGAAGATGTATTTGATGCTAAAGAAAGCTTGAAAATCCTCTCTGCTCATGAAAAAGGAAAGCAAGAGGGGCAGTGCCCTGGATCAATTATGGCTGTTGTCCAAGATATTGTCACTACCCGGGGAAAGCTGAACCTTGCTAATGAAAGAAAGCGAATGCTTGAAATGGAGTTAGTGCGCTTAAAGCCCTTTGGAGCCTTTTCTATGGAGGATATACATTCTCTTGAAGAGGAGACTCATTGCTATATGCAGTTCTTTATGATCCGTCATGATAAGGTTTTAAATGGTAAAACCCCTGAAGAATTAATGTTTATTAATAGTGAATTAGGGATTGACTATTTCCTCTATTTTGGAAAGGAAAAATTCAAGGAGGATGCATTTACAGAGGTCCATCTTGAACGTTCGTACAATGTTGCTCAAATTGAGTATGAAGATCTGATTGCTACAATTCATGAAATGGAGATGCTTGAAATAAAGTCATGCTGTTATGTAGGCGTCATTGAGGAATTTATCCTTGCAAGGATGAATTCTATTAATTTACATTTTGCAAAAGAGGATGTCGATTACTTTGTAGAAGATAAACTATTTATGATAGAGGCGTGGGTCCCTGAAAATAAAGTAAAACACATTGACGAGCTCTTAAACGGTTTGCCAGTCATCTCACATAAGGTTGCGATCACAAAAGGGGAAGAGCCCCCAACACACCTTGAGAACAAGGGATTTGCTAAAATGGGCGAAGATCTTGTCTATGTGTATGACACCCCAGCAGTTACTGATAATGATCCATCCCCATGGGTGATTTGGTTTTTTGCCCTGTTCTTTGGGATGATTATCTCTGATGCTGGATATGGCGTGATATTTCTTGCCATTGCTTGTTATTGCTGGATGAAATTTGGAAAAGTATTGAAAGGGCTGAAA
>CAMDFS010000096.1 GCA_945897715.1 Chlamydia trachomatis | reverse complement strand
CATAATAGCATAAGAAGCTTGATTATATCTAGAAATTAAACCACAATGTGTATATGGAAATAGAAGTAATACCAGAGGCAGGGCTTGAAAAAAAAATCCGCCCTTCGTTTTTATCAGAATTTATAGGGCATGCCTCAATTGTTGAACGCTTGCAGATTTTGATTACTGCAGCTAAAGTTCGCAGTGAGCCTCTCCCCCACATTCTCTTTCACGGCCCCCCTGGCCTTGGGAAGACCACCTTATCTTTAATCTTAGCTAAAGAGATGTCCTCCTCCATCATTCAAACATCAGGGCCCGCTATTGAAAAGGCAGGCGATCTTGCAGGCATTCTTACCAGCATTTCTGAAGGGGATATTTTATTTATTGATGAGATTCACAGGCTTCCAAAAAATGTAGAGGAATATCTCTATCAAGCGATGGAAGATTTTAAGTTAGACATTATGATCGATTCAGGCCCTATGGCCAGAAGTGTCTCCATTTCTATCAAGCCGTTTACCTTAGTTGGTGCCACCACAAAAACAGGTTTGCTATCTGCCCCCTTGCGCACCCGGTTCCCCTTTAACGTTCGCCTTGATTTTTATACAATTGATGCCCTTGTACAAATTGTGGAGAGGAACTCAAAAGTTTACCATATTAAACTTGATAAAGAAAGTGCTCTAGAAATTGCAAGCAGGTCGAGAGGGACCCCTCGAATTGTAAACAACCACCTTCGCTGGGTAAGGGACTGTAATGCTCATAATGAGCATACCATCACAAAGAAAGATACCTGTCATGCCCTAGAAATGCTCTCTATTGATGCAAAAGGATTAGATGAGATGGATATTCGAATTCTTTCATGGATTATTGAGCACCATGATGGAGGTCCTGTGGGGATTAAGTCTATTGCAATTGCAATGGGCGAAGACTCTGAGACGATCGAAGAGGTCCATGAACCATTTTTAGTGATGCAAGGGTACCTTAAACGTGGTCCACAAGGACGCATTGCAACAGAGCTTGCTTATGCCCACCTTGGGAAGAAAAAAACTAGGAGACTTTTATGAAAAAACTATTCCTCATCTTCCTCACCCCAATATTATTGCTAGCAACTCACGGCAGTACACGTATTGAGGATAGCGCCGTCGGAAGGGATACTATTTTAAGGGTGCTTACCCATGAAAGCTTAAATGGGTCATTAATTGAAGTAAAAGGGGCATATTCAGTCAAAGACCCCAGCACCTTAAAACATATGTCTTCTTCCTACTTTAAAAAGCGCTACTACTTAAGCGCTACCACTGATGGGCTAAACTGGGGAAGGCTCTATAAAGGGATCCATCAATTAGAAATCACCCCGAAACATAAAAGCACCTCTATCCTTGTCGATGGCATCCAATATAACGGAAAAATCTCCTGCTACGACATTTCTGGAAAGATATATTTAGTAATAGAGACAAAAGTTGATGACTACGTGAAATCGATTCTCTCAGGACGCTTTGGATACAGAAATCTTCATCAAACCACTTTAGAAGCACTCGCTATTGCAATGCGCACCGATCTCTATCACAAGATTGCTACTTCTAGTAACCCTTACTGGGATATCAAAGCTACTGATCATAAATTTTACGGATCTTCTCACCAGATGATCAATAGCACCGCTGAAGCAGCGGTGACTGCTACAAAAGATCTGATTATGATCCACCATAACCGTCCTTTTCCAACCTCTTGGTCAGAAAATTGCGCTGGAAAAACCGCTGCCTATAAAACGATCTTTCGTAAGGAGGTGGACTGCCCTGCAGGGGTATTTGTTCCTTATGCTCAGAAGAAAAGAAATGACAGTAGGTGGAAATGCTCTATCTCCAAACGTGTCCTTGCTAAAAGCCTAGAACTAGACTCTGTACAGTCTATAGAGCCCTTTAAAGACACGGTAACAGATAAAATTTACGGAATTAAAGTAAACGGACGTAACCTCACCTTCCGTGAACTCAACTTTATTGACCTTCAAAAGCTAATTGGCGAGCAACGCTTGCAAAGTAATGATTTTACCATCAAATTGATTGATGAACGGATCGAGTTTACAGGATATGGAAATGGTCTTGGTGTTGGAATTTGTTTGCTTTCAGCAAAAGAGATGGCCGACTCCGGAAAGTCGACCGCTAAAGTGCTCTCAAGCTTTTATCCCGAAACAAAGATCATGAAACTTGAGTTTGTCCCCCAAGTATTCTTTGAGAATGAAGCAATCGATACAGAAGAAGATTAATCTTGAAGCTTCTGAAAGAGTTCAGCAAGTTCCGGATCTCTTTCTAGATCGTCGCCCGGATCTTCGACTAAATCAAGTCTTTCATTCTTCAACATTTTTACAACTACCTCCACCGGTCTTAAAAACCATCTGGTTATCTTTCTATTAGAAGGATCTGCAGCTCTATAGTCATTAGCTATCCTTCTTTGAATACAAATAAAATCCATAATTTCCCTTGGAGGGAGATCTGTTAACAACCTGATAACTCCATATACTAGAGCTACACTTCTATCACAACCCTGATTACAGTGAACCAAATATTTTTTTCCATTGTCTATCCCTTGTCGGACAAATAGGAGGGCTTCTTTTACCTGTTTGAAATTCTTAAATTCATCCGCAGAAAGATTTGTGCCCACATCAGGAGAGCTTATAGAAGGAGCAAAATATTTAAGCTCACCATCTTTTTTCATATAGCAATCCCCAGGATAAAATGTGTCTTTTTGTCTTCCTTGCAAAGCTAAAACACCGTCAAATTCAGGAACTGAAGAAAAATACTCGGTTATATTTAATTTTTCTTCTTCAGTTTGGTGACCAGCAAAAATATTTTCATAACTGACAAGACGTTTCCAACTTGGTTCATCTGCTAATTTATAGGCAAGTTTTTCATTAAAATTATATGGGAATACACGAGTAAGACCGACATCTAATGCTGGCATTCCGCTTAAATACAAACCAGGAATTATTTCAGACACAGCACAACCACGTTCAGTCATTTTCCTTAGCTCCATATAGGCAACCTGAGGCGTACAAAGACCACGCTCCCCTAATTTTTCCGCCCTTGCTTGAAATTGTACTGGTGTCTCAAATTCTTGAAGTCTAGATGTTATAAAAATTTCTAGCTCCTTTTTGCTCATCGTGGAACCTACCACTACCCCATCAGCTCCTCCTCCTCTTAAGTCAACAGCAGCAGCACCACCACCGCCACTAGGATTTTCCTCTACCTCATCATCATATCCAAGCTTTTCTTCCCAATGTTCCTTCGAAAAGGACCCCGATTGGGTTGTATCTTCATCAAGTCTTCTTATAGGTTTGGAAGTATTCGTTTCAGGTTCTGACTCAACTGTAACTTTAGGCAAATTCGCTCTCAATCCTTCCCTAGCGGCTAAGGCTATAAGAGTGAACACACTACCAAAAATTAAAGTAATCACATGCAGAACAACAAATCCCACCTCCCTTCTTTGTTTTCCTGTAGCTCTTAGAGTGTTATTTTTGCCATTTTCACCTTTTATCAGCTTATATCTTGTTCCTGTACCAATATTTAGGACCCTCTCAAAAAAATCAAGTGGCGTAAGCTCCTTATTATCAAAATTTTGTGTGCACACATAATCCGTAAACCCTAAGCTGTTTGTCATAGAACATTCCTTTATAGTTATTTATAAATACAATTATACACTAATTATAATTTTT
>CAMDFS010000095.1 GCA_945897715.1 Chlamydia trachomatis | reverse complement strand
GCTCCATCTTTAGGAAGATTTTTCGTATCACAAAAAGCTGCAGCAAGTGCATTTTCAATACGCTCTCTTCTAAAAGGGAGGATCGCACCATTTCTTTTTACAATAGTAAGTGTATTTGTTTTCATGTTTAAGACCCCGGTATTGTTTGTATCTTCTTTTACCTTAGTTAATACCTCTTTTTGCTCTTTCATAACACTCCTCTTAAATTGTTCTTCTTCTTTCAAATACTAGATATAGTATTTATTGTCTATGAAAGATACTATATATTGTATTTCTTATCTATTTGTCCAGAGAAAAAAAATGTTTTTTTCGAAGAGCTAAATCATTTGCAATTTAATCAAAATCTCAGGTAATCTAGAAGATTTTGTGTTTAACAAAACGGAAAAAATTGGATGTTGATATACATTTATAAGAAAATGCTCAATTTTCTTTGTTGGTTCATTATTTTCTAATGAAGATAAAATGTATAAAATAGAAACAATTTCACCAAATAGATACCATCCAAGGTTAAAAGAGGGGATGTCCATCAAGTAAAGCCCCTTGATTTTCTCTTTTAAAAGAGTAGCGGCAAAACTTTTTGCATCCATAGATTTATAAATAGCAAGGAGCCTTGTTAAAATTTTGCGACTCTCTTTTTCTAACAATACAAAGGTATCTTCTTTTTTCTCAGGAAGGATAAAGGAGAGCGTATTTGTGATATAGGCTTTTGCATCTTTCAAGGATAAGTCTTTGATCACAGGATTGGTAAAGGTATGTTTGAGATCTTCTTGCAATAGCTCTGGTTTGATTTGTGCATAGACTTTAAGAAATAAGATCATCTGGTCAAGCAAAGGATCTATTTTTGCAAGGTCTATAGTCGGAGTATTTTGTGCCAAAGGATTGTTTAATAGTTCTAATAAGTAACTACTTTGTGTCTCATAAAAACCACAAAGAAAATACCCTATTTGAGAGTTAAACTCTTCTATTTTACTTAAAGGGGCTTTTATTTGTGCGTAGTATAAGTCATAGTAATGGATAAACTGTTTTGGAATTGATTTTTCATGACTAATTTTTTCTAAACTCTGTCTAAGAATATGTAAAGGGATGACAGCTTCAAAGACGTTTTCACTGTGACTTTTCTGCTTAGCCTCTATAATCTCGTACTTACAGTCATTAAACATTAGATCTAGGGCTGTATAGAGGTTAGAGGAAGAGGTGCAAGTTTTCATCTGTTCATGCAAGGCTTTTTTGATTGCATAGGGGAGAAAAAATGGAGCATTTTTAGAGATAGAATCAAAAGTAAGCTCAATTTCGCTGTGCATTTGATTTAGGATCTTGTGTATTTGGCTTTGAGGGGTGCTATTGCAACAAAGATTGAGTGATGAAAGGATAGAATGTGCCGAGAACATATCTAAAAGGGTGATAGAACTTGCGGTGATGGCCTTTAAAGCCTTAAGTTCTTCTGTGAATTTAAGATTTTTGATTTTCTTAAATTCTTTAATAAAATGATGTATGCTTGAAAGGATCTCTTTTTTAATTTTCTTCGATACTCTACATTGAAGTGATTTGAGTTTGTAAAGGACAAAAAGATAGTCATGGATATGTTCCATTAAGAGTTTTGCTTTTGCAATGGGATCATCAGGGTAGTTGGGGTAATGGGAGATGGAGCAGATCTTTTGAAAGGCAGAGGTGATGGTCTGTATTTTTTGGATTTCTTGAGGAGGATGGTGATCTTCATCAGTAAAAACATATACATTTTTCCACATGGAGCCGGTGCTCAAATTTTGCAAAATGGTCTTAAAAGGTTTGAGTGTAAAAAAGAGCTCAATAGCTTTAGGAAAAGGTTCATTTTTAGAAAGGGCTAAAAGTTGCTCTCCGAGTTGGATGTTTAAGTCCCGATTTGATCGCTTCCAGTTTGCTGAAAAGCTAAAGAGCTTGTTAGCTTTAGGACGGAGCTTTTTAACGGACCTTTGCATAATTAGCCTGCTTTTATCGCACCTTATCATAAGTGTGTGCATTTCGATAGTAAAAAATAGACTCTTTTCCTAGGAAGATATTTTCCAATATATTATGATAGGGCAATGCAAAAAAGATCCATCATACCAAATCTGATCACAACCTTTGGCTTAGCCTGTGGGTTATTTGTTATTTTTAGAGTGAATATGGCAGGGGATAGGACCTTTATATTGATGCAAAGCATGACGTACATTCTACTGATGGCAGCTTTTGCCGATGTCTTAGATGGCGCTGTTGCCCGTGCAGTGAGGGGAGAGTCAGCCTTTGGGCTCGAATTTGATAGCTTAAGTGATGCCATTACCTTTGGTGTTGCCCCTTCAGCCCTTTTTTTAAGTTCGATTTTTTTTAATGATGAAAGTGTAGCGGCATTTTTTGCAATTTGTGCAGCTTTAATCTATACAATTTGTGGAGTGCTTCGTTTGGTAAGATTTAATATCACACAAGCAATAGACAAAGAAGAAAGAAACAAGCCCTTTGTAGGGCTTCCAATTCCTGCTGCGGCAATGGCTTTTGTCTCTCCAAATTTACTTTTTCATGCGCCATTTTTTACCTCAAGATTTTGCTTGGAGATGGAGGTAAGGGCATGGATTATGTCAGGTATTGCAATTGTTTTAGCCTATTTAATGCTTTCAAAAATTCGATTTTCAAGTGCAAAAAGCTTTAATATCAGACTTCGCTCGTTTGAGACTGTTTTTTTTAGCATGCTCTGTATCATCTTTTTTTTATATGGGATGATTTATAACCTTGCCGCCCTACTACTTATTGTTTCATGGGGATATATTCTATTTTCTTTAGTACTAGCTCCATTTCGAAAAAAACCTAAATAACGGTTTTTCCTGTACCCTCTACTTTGTTCATAGCAAAGCGGTAGAGGTATCCTCCCTGATCTGTATCGTCAGCTAAATAAGGACCTGAGGGGAAGGCGTAGTGTTTATAAGCAATCTCAGTATATTGATCCATAAGCTCTTGGGTCATCTTAGGGCTGTGGGCAAGGTAGATTTTTGTGTAGGTGCCTGTAAGATCAGAAATCTCATTTTCAGTTAGGCCGTAGAAAGAACCTATCCCTTCAAGGGTAAAAATGAACTTTCCACTATCTAAACCAACAGGGGCTCCTTGTAATGACTCAGGCATGAAGGAGAGGTCGATAAAAGTGGTCTTTCCTGATTCTGTATCATAAAAAATGTTCCCAAGATGAGCATCGCCATGGATGATTCCATAAGGACCTTTGAAAATCCCTTTTTTTGTCTCGCTGTAATAATCGTCATAATGAGATGCATAGGATGATTTTGGCTGCAAAGCATGAAATTCTGCAAAGGAAAGAGCTGTGTTTTCCATGGCAGCTTTTAATTGATCCATTGCTCGTGCTCTTTTGATCCCTTTTGACTTTGCTACATCTTTTACTAGTGCATTGATTGACTTTCCTTTTGCCATTGTTTCAACAATATAGGCAGAGGAGCGCACATCTGAAGCAAACTCTGCTGTTCCAACAAGACGTGGAACTGTAAAATATTTGGTATCATGAAAGTACCGCTCATGTAATGAAGAGATCTCATCTTTTAATTCTGTCCGATCATAACAATCTTCTACAGGAACCTCTTTTATTACACCTAAAGGTCTACCATCATCTGCATAAGCAAAATAAATGGTGCTCCCTTTCCCTGATTCAGCTAAATCTTCCCCTGGAACTAATTTTTTGAATGTCACAAACTCTAAATTAAAAAATCTGTTATTAATTTTCTCTAGATCCTCATTATTTTCCACAATTTCCATCTTTTTAGAGTAATCATGAGCCTTTTCCATTGGAACAGGTAGACAATAACTATTTAACAACAAAGAAATCGAAAGT
>CAMDFS010000094.1 GCA_945897715.1 Chlamydia trachomatis | reverse complement strand
TCCCTTAATGATCATTTGCTACTTGCCGCAGGCAGTGCAAATGATCGGAACCTTTAAATCAGCAAATGGTAATTTGAAGTGAACTCTAGTTATTTGGGTAAAAAATGTGAAAATTGATCGTTTTTTGCATAAAAGCTCCTTCCGGTTTTTCAGTTCAGAAGCTTTATGGATAAAGGGGAGGGGGTAAAAGTGGGGCAAGTAGGACTTGAACCTACGACCAACGGGTTATGAGTCCGTTGCTCTAACCAACTGAGCTATTGCCCCTCGAGCTTGTTCGCTAAAGTATACCCCAAGGATTCCCTTCATTGCAACTATTTTTTAATTAGATTTTATGGAGTATCAGCTGTAAGGACAAATACAGGTTGATGATCCCAATTTTCTGTACTGTCAAGAGTAAAATCACTCTCTTCAAATCCATAGCTGTTTAGAACTTTCCATCCAGCAAGAAGCATTGGCAAACGAATTTTTCCATAGGTGCGGTGCGCATTCCAGGTAATACTATCCTCTGTCACTGGAACTGCAAGGTAAAAAATTCCACCTGGGTTCAGCATCTCTTTACACTTTTGCATCGCCTCAAAATCTCCGTACGGATTAATCGGGTCTCCATATCGTCCCAATCCATCATGCTCGATGCTCGAAATAGAGATAATACAGTCAAAAGTTTTTGGATTTGCATTAAACTCTTCAACAGTGAAAATTTCAATACGGGGATCATCACAATCAATAGTATTATATTCAATAGTTGTAGGCTTTCCTCTGTAAGTTAACACTACAGACTCATACCATGGGTTCACAGATCCAATAATTGCGACACTTTTTCCCTTGATAGGGTATTTCTTTAATGCCTTGTATAAATATAAATCTGTATTACCATAATAGTAACATTTATCTCTAGAAATCAATCTACAATATTTCTTGATTTTTGAAGAAGACCATTTTACCGGTTGATCAGAGCTGTAAGAATTATTCAAATACCAGGAATTTACTTTGATCGTGCCATTTTCAGTAAAAGCGTCGTATAATTCCTCCGGGATTGTTCTGATAGGCTCAGAAAAGATGGTTCCAATACATAGTAATAAAGCTACAAGTGTTTTCATATATTTTCCTTTAAGATAAAGAAATATAAGTATAAGAGCAGCAATCTTTTTTTGTCAATTTATATGTTGGTAATGGTCATAAAACCATCAAGAGAGCCTTTGTTATTACATCCTATCGGAAGAGATCCTGTGAAAAACTTGTAATATACTGATAGGGCTTGCTTGTGATTTTGTACGCAATAAAAGCAGTTTGAGATCCATTCAGACCCTTTAATCGTTCCATGGTCAAGATTTATTTGGTAGTTTGAGGTGATTTTCCCCTTCCAATAATTCACCTCGCCAAACAAGAGTATGGGAGCGGGTTTTTTCGATCCAACTTGTGTTCTAAGCACCTCCAAAGCATATTCAAAATCCGTTCCAATACCCCCCTCAAAAAATATTGGGAAATCAAGTCCAAACTCAGATTGTCTAATAATAACCTGCTCAAGTCTATAAGTCATCCGCCCTTGAATATAATGGTTCATCGTCTCGTTAGTTTCATCCTTTTCGTGCGGTCTTCTAAAATCTACGGCATGGCCGATGGATAAAAGACCAAGTTCAGAGGCAATTTTATTACCCATAGACATAATCCCAGGACCACCACCGGTAGCTATTGCAATCGTATGATTTTTCTGAAACAAATCATGATCAACTCTAGATTTCATTTCAATAAGCCCTGTAAATAAAGCTCTTAATTCTTCTTCGTAGTTAGTGATTTCAAAGCGAGACCCATATACTCCAAAAATTGTTGCATCTCTATAATCGTTTACCCTATCTAATGGCACAAATAATCCTGTGTCCATGTCTTTTCGCGGAGTATACTTCAATAACAGATCTGTCTCTTTGTCGGCCCAAAATACATCAATATCCTGCTTAGCAAGATTTCGTAAAAGAGATCGATCATCATGAGAAAAATAGTTTCCATGGGTGTTTGATGGGGTGGAGAAATAGATCCCTTTCAAGCAAAAAGCCACATGTTCGTTGATTAAAAAACTCGAGAGTAAATTAGAGGGAAATACTTTTGAAAACAATACCCCTTGAGAGGTGATGAACCCCTCTTGCATCGATTTTAAAATAGGGTATTCCGATTGTCTTTTGATATATTCGGAAATAAGCGATTTATCTGCCCTTGAGGTAGCAAACTCAGGGAGGTAGGAGTAAAGCTCAGGGTCGGCAATAATCCAGTTGTCAGCTTTTAGCTCTTTCATTTGGATCTCTTTTACTATAAAAGTTGAACAATGATCTTCTAAAGGTGCTGTTGCAAGAGCTTTAAAGACCACTTCCTTTTTTTTAAGGCTCTCTTTAAGGGACTCTTTATCAGAGAAAAAGAAAAATTCTCTGTGTGGTTCTAAGGAGTAAAATTCGAGCGGAATATGACTAATCTCCTCTTTTGGAGGATGTTCTGGATTATCACAATGAAATTCAAAAATATCCCCACTTGTCCTTTGTGGCTCTAAGATGTCGGCACTTGCATGCTTATAGCCAGGTGGCAGTGCATCATGAGCGACGCAAGAAAACAAGGTCCGTACACTCATTGTCATTGTTTTTACTAGGAGAAAGTCATTTTTCGGGATGATCCGTGGAGCATCTACATGTTCTTGATGAAGGTATAAAAACTTTCGAAATGAGGGCTTGTTTTCACATAATCCTTTAACCACTGTGGGTAGAAACCCTTTAATATATTGATCGTACACAAAATGCCCTTTTCGAAGGGGAATTCTGACTAAAACGCGATGTTTCTCCCTGTCATCAATGATCTCTTCGGTTTTGTATTCTTCAGAAAAAATTAATAGTGGGTCTCCATTATGGTCAACCTTATCAAACAGTCTATATAGATAATCGGAAGAACGAATAATCCGCCTAGGATCCTTTGCAAAAAGTTTTCCTAGAAATACCCCTGGCTTTAATAAAGACAGCAAAACCGTTCCGATAGAGTTGAATGACAACAACTTAATCTGAAGTCTTGCTCTGCCTTTTCCTTTATCAAGCTCAATCTCTTCAATGGAACTAGTTATCCCAAGTTGTGCAAAAGTGCTCTTGATATTAAAACTAACATTCTCATCATCAAGTTCATACCCAATAAAATTTGGGTGAATGTCTTCAATTAAGACCTCAACCAATGAGCTTGTGTCAGATTTTTTTTCAATTTTAACGACCTTACCATCAGGGGTGATTAAATCAAAGGGGGTTGCATATTGGTTCTTAGGCATAGTAACTAGAAGATAAGAAAGGGGAGTGTAAATATCAATACATATGTTTTTTCTAGTTTAATTTGCTGTTTAATAAGGATTTCAGTAAAATGTTTGAAATTTTTTTTTTAAAAAGGAAGTTATATGAATGGTGTCCAACCAATGTCTAGAGAAAAACCACATGCTTTTCATCCCGTAGATAGTTATTGCTATTTTAGCGGCTGCATGGGTAGTGAAAAGCATAAAAATATCCTGGAAAATTGGAGGGAAAAATGTGGTGATGATTCACGTGTTGCTTATTCTAAAGGTGCCGCGCTTGCCATTTCCTACTACTATAAAGAGCCTTTGAGCTTTAATTTTTCTGAGGAAAATACCGTTGAACAGCTACTTGTTAATGTCTGTGAGAAACTACAGGTTTTATCCTATTTCAATCATCAAATAGAGGAAGTAGATGATTTTAAAAAAGGTTTTATTTCTGTAGTGCGGTTGCTTAATTCTGAAGAAGAGTTTGGTGGTGGTGGTGGTGGATCAAAAGCTCCAGTTGTTTTCGATATCAATACATATTTAAGTATTGAAAATAAAATATCTAATAAAATTTATCAAGA
>CAMDFS010000093.1 GCA_945897715.1 Chlamydia trachomatis | reverse complement strand
CGCCCCTTTATATTTTAATAATGAGCTCTATGAAGAGGTCCCTCTTCTTGTTGATTTGGATAAAAGTGTGATTCGAATTGATAATAAAGCTTTAAAAACAGCTTTAATGGAGTTTCTTACCATAGATGGAATGGAAGAATTGGCCCTATTTTTGGGATCAATTGAGGTTGTAGAAGAAAATACACCTATCCACAGTAAATTTTTTACCCTATCATTTTCTACAGAAGATCAATCCTTACATATCAATTCAGATTTATCGATTTTGAAGACAAGATTTATTGATGTAAGGAAAACATCTGTTTTTAAGAATGTTTCGGGGGGAAAAAGTATTGAACCTGAAAATTTTAGTGGTTACATTAATGTGGAAGGGGGGGTGCGCAACCGCCATTGTTTTATCAACAATTTCAATCCAAAAGGGATTTCTTCTTTTGGAAACTTTAATACAACACTCAATTACAAAGATACGATTTTAGAGGGGTATGGATATTTTCTAGCGCAAAATTCTCTAGGGATTAGCCCTGGTGGGGCGGTTTTATCAAGAGAGTTTAGAGATATTGGGAGTAAATGGTCATTGGGAACAATAAATCCTTTTGGAATTTCTTTTCAAGGGACTGCTCCAATGATTGGAATTAATTTTAATAAAAATAGTAAATTGATTACCGATCCGACACTTGGTCCCATGAGCCGTCATGATCTATTTTTAAATGCTCAATCTCAAGTAAGAATCTATGTAAATGGCATTGAGATTAACAGGCTTGATTTACCAGCAGGGAGTCATACCCTTGAAAATTTCCCCCTTGCTCAGGGGTTGAATAACGTGATATTAAAAATCACAGGTCCAACTGGAGAAGATAGAGAGGTGGATCTTTCCATGTTTTACAATGCAAGCCTTTTACGCCCTGGTCAAATAGAGAGCAATATCACTGCAGGGGTTGTTTCTTATGATATAAACAAAGGTGCAAATGGATTTTATAACTTAGCAAATACTGCAGCGTTTTCTGGATATTTAAAGGGTGGGGTGACGAAGTATTTAACTTTGGCTGGGTATTTTCAATACACAAGTGATCAGATTTTTTCAGGGTTTCAAGGGGTTTTTATTAGGCCTTATTTTAAAACAATTATTGAAGGGGGGTTAAGTGCTAAAGTATCTGATCAAATTTGCTATAGAACAAGGATAGCAATATTACAACCTGATGCTTGGAAGGTCCCTTTTTCTTGGAATTTAGCGTTTGAGGGGTCAGATGCGGGATTTAGATACTTTGGCGGAGCTGATAGAAATGAACAAATGGCTTATCAATGTAGTGGCTCTATCGGAAGCTCTGCTTTTT
The DNA here is from genome assembly GCA_945897715.1 of Chlamydia trachomatis. Lineage (GTDB taxonomy): Bacteria > Chlamydiota > Chlamydiia > Chlamydiales > 2-12-FULL-49-11 > JAJACQ01. The sequence goes on along the minus strand of CAMDFS010000093.1, from coordinate 2,786 downwards.
CCGCTGTTTCATTAAACGTTCTTGGACAAATTGGAAATTTTAGAGATGCAGGTAATAGGTATGCAGGGCAAGCGACAATGACTTTTAGACCCTATTCATGGTTTAGTTTAAGAGGGATGGTCCGATATGAAAACTTTAACGGCATAGATGAATTTGGTGGGGCAGTAAATGTGGACATTAGCCCATCTTGGGAAGCATTTGGGACAAGGACGATGTATAACTCTGAACAGAAGGCAGTCTCAGCTGCTGTAACGTACAATCAGGCTCTATCTGGCAAGCGGTCTATATATGGGGATGTGGGGTATAATGGAGCCCCCGGATCTCAACAGGCAGAAGGACAGCTACATTATAAAGGGCAGTTTTTTGATTTTAATGCATCCCAGCAGCTAATGAAAAATCGCGAGTCAATAATAAATAGTACTGTAGCAGTTACAAATGCTAATATATCGACAGCTCTTGTTTTTGCTGGAACTACCACAGCCATTTCAAGGCCTGTTCGTGAAAGTTTTGTAATTGTTGCCCCTAATCAACATCTAAGGTATAACCCAGTGCTAGTAAATCCAGCAGGGGATGACTACCTTTCAAAAGCACGGTATTATAGACCCTCTGTTGTTCATTTAAATTCCCATAGTAAAATGGATCTTTCTTTAGCGTCTGCGGATGGAAACTATGGAGGAGAGCATGAAGATGCTATTTATTCTGTAAAATCAGGGAATCACTCTGGTGCAGTGATAAAAATTGGAGCAAGCCCTAAATATATTCTTGAGGGGACAATTCATGATGAAAATGGCGTAGTGAAAGGGCTTGTAGGGATGGTAATCTCTAAGTTCAAAGAAAATGGAGAAACTTTAAAATTCAGATTCTATACTGATGAAGAGGGTGTATTTCAAATTATTGGTGTAGTCCCTGGAAAGTATGAAATCAAATTTATACAAAAACAATTTCAAAAAATTGATAACATAGAAGTTATTGCTGAAGTGGATGGTTTTAATTATATCAATATAGGGGATATATTTACTAAAGAAAGAGTTAAAGATAAAAAACATAAGGAACTTAGAAATGTGGAATAGAGGTTTACTGTACGGTATTTTAGTTGTTCAAAGTGCTTTTGCATTAGATGTTTCTCCAAAGATTCCTCTTCAGATAGAAGGGTCTAATATCTATAAGATTTTTGAAGAAAAGGAAACAACTGCCTTTGCAACTCTTGAGATTTTTGCAGAGAATGAACCTGGTGAATATATCATCGAAGTTCTTGCCTCCTCTGGAGTGTTTTCTTCAGGATTGAATAAGATTACTTATGATTTATCTAAAACACCTTTGTTCGATATACAAAAAAAGAGATATGTTCTGTATGTTGCCGAAACTGAAGTTTTGAAACAATTACAGCTAGTCTTTACCCTTCCATCTCAAATGGTACTTTCTCCAGGAACTTATACAACAGAAATTCCTATCAAAATTTTTAAAGGAAAAGAGGTCGTAAATGAAAAAAAGATCACAGCATATTTTAATGTAGACGAACAGATAACGGCAAAATTACTCATGGATGGGTTGGAACAGGAGAGTGAAAAAAGCGTTATCCGTTTTGGGAATGTATCTGGAGAGATGGAGAGGGATTTTTCTTTTTATGTACAATCAAATGCTGCTGTAAAAGTGACTATTACTTCAAAAAATAATGGTCGTATGCTCTTAGATGAAGAAAATGGAGATCAAAGTCTTTTTATTCCCTATACATTGCAAAGAGATGGGGGGAGCCTTTCTTTCATTCATGAAAGTATTCATAAACACATTTCAAATGTAAAAGTGCTCCTCCACCCAGATATGCAGAAAACATTTTGTGGAAAGTATCGTGATAGAATTAATATCACCATATCATCTTACTAAAATTAATAAAAATTTAACAAAACTACCTGTCCATTAATTGGCGTTGGGAGATTCTGTCTAATAAAGTAGAATCTTGAGCTATTCCGAACCGTGCTTTATTTTGTTTATACATATTTACTATAGGCAGAATTGTCTCATTCAGATACTTTTGACTTCCTGAAAGACTATACAAATAACGATAATAATCTACAGTTTCGTTTCCAACTATCATAACTGCACTGTCATTACTCCATATGGATTTTAACACAGAGACGTCTGTAAAGTGCAATAACACTTTTTCTCCAATTAGTAACATGGCAGTTGCCACAGCATGTTGAGCGGAATGTTGTTTAGCAGCCTCTTCGTAAATTGGAGTCATGTCCATTTTATCAATAAACTTATGCATCTCCTCTTCGTAGACTTGTCCTAATGGCCCACTAATCTGTAAATTTCCAACAAACATCTTCAATAAAACCTGTTTTTGCGCTTCTTTTGTATAGGATGTAGGGTTACTTATTAAGGCATTGATTTCGATCAAGTAGCTTGCTGTTTCAAGTGAAAGAGCGGTCAGACCAAGTAATTCTGATAACAAAGCGCTCGTATTATTCGACACTATGGAATGAATATCTATAATTGATTGTCCACCTCTAGATGCAGACCCCGCTTGAGTACAAGTAGGTACATAGTTAACTATGCTTGAATTATCTGTGCTCTCCGTTGAATAGGCTTGAGATTTTTTTAAAGCATCGATTAAAGAATTCCTCATTATTTGTGGTAGGATTGCAGTTTTTAGATTGTTACCAATTGTTAATAGGGCTGTTTGCATTTTTCCAAAATCTCCATGTTTTATTGCGGTAGTAAAATCATCAGAAATTTCTGCTTTATTCATATGCATTATACAATCATCCCGATCTGTCGAGTCAGTC
>CAMDFS010000092.1 GCA_945897715.1 Chlamydia trachomatis | reverse complement strand
AGGATAATCCAAATCGTAAAGGGTACCTGCTTACCCTAAATGATGATACAGAGATCTGGTTTGAAGAAGGGCCACAAGGCATCTACATCACCACACAAATCTGCCACTTCAATGAAAAAGAGCTCATAAACCCAGAAGACTTCTATATGTACATTTCTAAAGCCAATTATCTTGGTCAAGGGACCGGTGATTCTATAATAAGTATCCATCCTGATGAGAAGTTCTTGACACTGTCTACCCTTATAGCTTATGAAGTAAATTATAAGATGTTTCGTGACTTAATAGAGGACTTTGTTAATTATCTCGCCTTTTGGCAAAAGGAAATTAACAAAAAAGTTCGGCTGGACAAATAAAGCATAAAGCTTTATAATTGTTCACCGTATAATTCTTGTTATCTATAATTTGGGTCAGGATTTATTTTATAAAGGATCTAACAACAAGACGTAAAGAACATATGTCTATCGAGGGAAAATGCCAGGCTATCTAATTTGTGAGGATGGTCCACTTTCGGAGTGGATATTTACATTTGATGAAGGCGACAATTGGTTAATTGGTCGAGATAAAGATCTGTGCACCTTTGTTTTAGAAGATCCTATGGTCTCTCGCAAGCACCTCTCTGTATTTTTTGAAGATAACGCCTACTTTATCCAAAATGAAAGTTCCACAAATCCTGCCCTATTAAATGACACCCCTTTAGAAGAAAAAACAAAGCTTTCTGAAGATGATCTAGTCCAAATTGGGAACAATACCTTTCGATTTTCTCTTCATCTCCCTCAAAAAGAAAAAGAGATACAAAAAACACTAGAAGATGAAGTACATGCTCCTTTAACTTTAGGTCATTTTGCAAGGGAGAGCACTCTCTTATCAAAATGGATGATCAAAGTAATCAGCGGCCCGGCAGCTGGCGCTGGATTTCCCCTTGCAGAAGGTGAAAGCTTTGTAATAGGGTCAGACACCCAATCAGATATCTTACTCCATGATCTAAGCATCTCTAAAACTCATGCCCGCATCACCCTTTCTAAAACAGGCGAGGCAGCAATCATCGATCTACAAAGTCGTAATGGTGTCTATGTAAATGGAAGAAAAATCGAAAAAGACACCATTTTAAAGCCCCTTGATCAAATTACCCTTGGAAACACCTCTATCCTTTTCATCGATACGGAGCAAACAAGGGATACCATTTATTCTCCAGGGGTGTCAAATATATATAACACTGAAGGTTCTCTATTTGATGATATAGAGGAGTCTCAAGAATCCAAGAACTGGAAGGATACCTTCATCCCCACAAAGCATCTAGCGGTGGCTTCTGTATTTTCTGTCTTTATCTGCATAGGAATTATCAGTATCCTTGCCTTATTTAGAAGTACAGGGGTTGAGAGCCCATTAATTGATGAGACAAAACAAATACACTCTGCAATCTCTCATTTTAAGGGTGTTGAGTTCAATTACAACCCCAATACCTCCACTTTATTTCTTACAGGCCATGTCCTAAATGAAATCAACTATAATGAACTCACCTACCGTTTAAAAAACATTCCCTATATTGCCACATTAGATGATAATGTAATCATTGATTCCATCGTGTGTACTAATATGAATGCTTTGCTGTTAAAAAATCCTACCTGGCAATCTATTTTGATGACAGCAAGAGAGCCTGGGGTGTTTCTATTAACAGGATATATCCAAAATGAAAATGATAGGGCTGACCTTACAGATTTTATTAATAAGTACTTCAACTATCTAAACCTTTTAGAGAATCAAGTAGTTGCTGAAGACACCCTTAACACGCATATAGAATCTATGCTAATGGAGCAAGGATTTGCCAATGTGCAAATGCAGCAAACCAATGGTCAGCTAATATTATCAGGTAGAGCTCATGAAAATGACAAAAAAAATCTAGATACTTTAATTGCTACCATGAATCATATCCATGGGATACGAGTTGTGCAAAATTTTGTAATATATACCACAAAAAGCTCTTCAGCGATAGATATCACAAGCAAATATAGAGTGACTGGGTCATCAAAATTTGGCAATATCAATCAATTTGTGTTAATCAATGGAAAGATATTAGGTGTTAACGATACGTTAGATGGAATGGTAATTGGATCAATTTCTAATAATCAAATCTCCCTACATCAGGGCGGAGTGAAATATAAAATTGACTTCAATGAATAGTAATTGCTAATCCTTAGTTAAAGATAAAAAAATGGAGAGAAAAACCTATGTTTGGTTTAAATAAAAATAAAAATGGCAAAGAACCTAAACCTTTCTTTAAGTTCCCATTAGAGACCGAAATTGAAGATGCTGACAAACTTCAAGTGATGATGGAAAATGCTGAAAAACAAATCTTAGCTTTGAAAACAACCATTAAAGAGGGTGCAAGCCCTGAAGATTATGAGAAATTAGGAACCCTTCTTCATGCTTATAGCGCTCTTCTAAAGATCTTAAATAGAGTACCCGAAAAAAAATAATAGAGAGGAGATAAAATATGACAAGTCAATGGGGATCAGTTTCTTTTAACACACTTATCAATAAATATGTACACTTGCAAAGTCAGGTGATGAGTATGGTGAGAAAAGTTGCTTCAAGAATTTCTACAGCAACACCGGGTAGATTTTTACTTCTACAATATGCAATGAGTCAAGTAACTCAAATTGGATCATCCATTTCTAACTTGCTTGCTCAGGTAAATACCGTTATTAACAAGACGATAAGTAACCAAAGAACTCAATAGGAATAAAACATGGATAAACAAAAAAAATTGCAAGAGTATAACAATGATTACTTTTTGTTCTTAGAAGCAGGATTTGTTGCTGTAAACCAGTGTGATGAAGACTCTGCCCTAAAATTATTTATGGCTGCTCAAATACTTCGGCCTGATAATGTCTTTCCAAAGATTGGGTATGGCTACATGCATATGTGCAAGCTTGAGCTTAAACAGGCTGAAGAGATGTTTAATGCAGTTCTTCGATCAGATCCAAGAAATGAGCTAGCCCTTTCATTTTTAGGGATTACAAAGAGTTTTATGCCGAACAAGTCCGCCGAAGGAGAAAAAATCCTAGCAGAGCTTGGTAAGATCACAGGTGATGAGGATATGAAAAAACTTGTCAATACCTCTCAAGATTTTATTGAGACGCACATTAAAAAACCTTCAACATCACCCATGGATTTAGCAAAACCAAAAAAGAAAAAATAACACTCTCAAGGACCTATGCAAAACCTACCATCAACTGATCCAGAAAAAATCGATCCAATAAGTGAAAAAGGGTTTGAAACTCCTGCAAATACACCCAATAATGATTCTTTCAAAGAACATATGAAAAGTGGTGAGACAAATCCTATGCAAAGAGGCAATGCCCCCTCTCCAATGGATATTGCCAATACCCAAAAAGTTAATCCAAGCACACCCCCTACTGCAGAAAAAATCCATGCTCAGATGAATAACGTCAGCTCATCTTTAGGGGATATCAAAACCAAGCTGAATACCGATGGGCTAAAACTTAAAAGTTCAGAACAGTATTTAGTAAGAAAAAAACTCAATTCTGCACATGATCATATTAAAGGTGCTGCAACAAAACTCGGCGTTGAGCAAGACGATGAGAGTTTTGATGAAAAACTCAATAAGTCTAGAAATCCCATTGCACGATTTTTAAGCATGGTGTCTGACGGTCAAAGTCAGATGGTACAGGCTGCTGAATCGATCAAAAATATGAATGCATCAGGGGATTTAACAGCTGGTGACCTTCTTTTAGTACAGGTAAAGCTTAACCAAGCGCAACAAGAGCTGAACTACACCTCCACCATCTTAGGAAACGCAACGTCGATGATCAAAACACTCTTTAATATACAAATATAATGGGGGCCAATGTTTCACCTCCCTTACAAAAAGTATAAAGAGTTTGATGATCTAAACGACATGTCCTTTAATCTTTCCTTTGATGAAGTTGAGCATAATCTAGAAGATGTTGAGCTCTCAATTGTCCATGGAAGAATTACTGAAGTTGTTGGAATGTTAATTCGAGCAATTGTCCCTGGTGTAAAGATGGGCGAAATCTGCATGATTAAAAGGGAAGGCCCTCCCCTGCTTGCTGAGGTTGTTGGGTTTACAAAAGATGAGTCCTTTTTATCCCCGCTTGGAGAGATGCATGGGATTTCTACTTCCTCAGAAGTTATCCCCTTAAACGCTAAACTCACCAT
>CAMDFS010000091.1 GCA_945897715.1 Chlamydia trachomatis | reverse complement strand
ATTGTAATGAAATCAAAAGCTGCATACCCTATTATTTAATATATTGATTTTTTTATTTAATTATGTTATAATTATATCAGGAATCAATAGGAGGTTTGCTATGAGTAAGGATTTAAACAGAGAATTAGCTAGATTAGAGTCTCAAGTGGATGTACTTGATGCAGAACTTTCGCATTTAGACGCAATCTTGAAAAAATCTGGATTTACTGACGGTATAGAGACTTTAAAAAAGACTGTTGAAGAGTTATTGAAGGAAGTAGAAGGTGGAAATTTTCCTGAAGTTGATTTTGACTCTCTTTTTGGTTGATTGATTTACCGCAAATATGGTTTAATAGCATCTTTCAAATCTATAGAAAGGTGAAAAATGGCTAAGATCATTGCAAATGGAGAAGATGAGATAGAAATCTCTGATGGTGAGAGGATTAAAGACGCCTGTGAAGAATTAGGGGTCCCTTTTGCTTGTGAAGAGGGGATTTGTGGAACTTGCGTGATCGAAGTTGAGGAGGGTATGGAAAATCTCTCTGAATTTACCGAAGAAGAAGAAGATTTTATAGGTGATGAAGGCACTGAAAGGCTTGCTTGTCAGTGTAAATTAATGTCTGGATGTGTAAAAATCTCATTTTAAGGTACTTATGAATAAAATTAATAGAACAATGACTATTGGCGAGATTTTTGAAAATTTTCCAATGCATGCGCAAAAAATTGCAAATGAGCTAATGAGAGTTGGTTTAAATTGTGTAGGGTGTGGCGCGTCCACTCATGAAACTTTAGAAGCGGGCATGTATTTACATGGGCAGGATGAAATCGCGATAGAGGCCTTAGAAACCACGTTAAATCGCATATTAGAGACTAAGATAGATGGAACTACTATTAACCTTACTAAAAAGGCTGCAGAGAAGTTTTTGTCAATTTGCGAAGAAGAGGGGCAAAAAGGCTCATTTTTAGCATTTGCAGATAGACTTGGTGGTTGTAATGGCTATGAGTATGTTTTAGACTTTACAATGGAGAAAAAGCCCTCTCAAGAGGTTTTTCATCATTTTGGAGTGGATGTTTTAGTAGAAAAGGCTTCTCTTTCGAGACTTATCGGCTGCGAAATAGACTATCTTGATAGCTTAAACTCCTCAGGCTTTAAGATTTCTAATCCAAATGCAAAATCCTCTTGCGGATGTGGTAGTTCTCAAAGTTATTAATCATAATAATTTACTGTTTATTATATATTAAATATGTTATAATATTATTATAACTAAATGATGAAAGTAAACAGTGGAGGTAATTATGACAATTGTTGCAAGAAACACAAGATGCGATGCGCCTGATCCAAACACTTCTTATTTTACTGCCGATGGTGCTTTTTTAGGAAAAAGGATCAATGGAGTAATTCCTACCCCAAGTCCTATTCTTGCTGCGACATTATCTACAATAAATACCCAGTCTATACTTACAGGAATTCTTCGATTATGGAGTTTGATAGTAGCTGTAAAGGAGGTCAATGCAAAACCTAAGGTCGATTCTAAAGATGAAACTTCTATGCGTAAGACGGCTTCTAAAATTACAGATACGACACAAAATGTTCGATTAGCGCTAGTTGCTGGTCAGACAGCAGCAGAAATCGGTGGTGGTGTTGTAGGGACAATATATGCAGGGTTTTCTATAGCTGCTATAACAACAGCTTCAAAGACTGCTGCAGTAGCTGCACAGTCATTAGGTCAGGCATCTAGTGGATTAGGTTTAGCGCTGTACACATTTATGGCAATTATTGGTGGGGTTAAAGCAGCAAAAGCTCTTAAAATTGTAAATGATAAAGGTTTAAAAGATGGTTTGACGGCGGTACCCACATTACAAAAATTATACGAGACTCAATCTGCTGATTTAAAATTAGTAGCTCCAAAAGTTTTTGCAGCAATTGAAAAAAATAATGGGCTTGTTTGTCGAGCAGATATCAAAGCTGTCATCAAAGAGGCAAAAGGAACTGCGACTTTATCTATAGTAGTTATTTCAGCTTGTGTGCTCAGCATTGTAGCAACAGCTCTTGGATTAGCATTTTCAGCAGGCCCTTTAGTAATTGTAACAGCTATTATTAGTTTAATAGCAGGACTTACTATGACAAGTATTGATGGGTACTCAATGATCAACTACCTAAAAGAAACTTCACATCTTTCTAAGAAGGATTTGGTGGTAAAAATTATTGTGATAATTCTTGCTGCGATAACATTGGCTGTAACTATAGCATTTACTGCAGCTGTAGCTCTAAAAGTAATAGGTGTAATTATAGGAATTATTATGATAGCAATCCCTATTATCTCTATTGCTGTATTAAAAGCAAAAGAAGAACGTTCAAAGAAATTAGAACTAGAAGCTCATGAAGCAGAAAAAAAGCGCATAAAAAAAGTAGAGCAAGAAGAATTTTTTGACGTATTAAAACCTCTTGCGGAAAATTATAGAGAAGAACAAGGAAAACGAAGAGCGAAATCTTTTTAACTCACTCATAGTTATATAGATAACTTTTTCTACAAGCATCACCTCCAAGGTTTAGAAACCTTTGTGGTGCCAAAATAGGACATTTTTGAAAAACTTATACAAGCATAATAATTTATACCTGTTTATTATATATTAAATATGGTATAATATTTTTATAACTAAATGATAGGTATACATGTCAATTTCATCAATAAATAAAACGCCAGAGGGTGGTGATGTAAAGGATCCTGTCTATTTTGCTGGGGATCCTGCTACTTGGGTTAGAAGAGTGAGAAATCTTATTCCAGGTGCAAATCCTATCGTTTCAGCAACGCTTGCAACTACAAATATTCAATCTGTTGTTACAGGGGTTGTTCGTTTATGGGAAGTGATAGGTACTGCGATAAAACTCAATAAAAAACCTGAAGAAAAAAGAGATGAAACATCATCAGTAAAGGAAAACTCCCTTAAGGTTACAAGTGCGACGCAACATCTTTTTGTAGTGCTAAACGCAGGTCAGGCGGTAGCTGAAGTTTCTGGTGGAGTTGTTGGAACTGTATGGTCAGGATTATCTATAGCAGCTCTTGCTACTACCTCAAAAACTGTAGCAGTTGCAGCGCAATCAGTGGGTACAGCATCTAGTGGGCTAGGGTTGGCTCTTTATTTATTTATGGCAATTCCACAAGGGATAAAAGCGGCAAAAGCTCTTAAGCTTGTAAAAGACTTAAATGAATTAGAAAAACATGGAACTTCTGTAGATTCATTGCAAACAATATATGAAACACGACCTAATGATTTGAAGCTTGCGGCGCCAAAAGTTTTTGCTATGATTGCAGAAAAGAATGGATCTGTTTCAAAAGCAGATGTAGAAGCTGTTATTAAAGAGGCGAGGGCAACTGCAGTTTTTTCAATAGTAGTTATTTCCGCATGTGTGATCAGTATATTAGCAACCGCTCTTGGGTTAGCATTTACTGCTGGCCCTGGAGTGATCGTAGCAGCTGTGGTTTGTTTAATAGCAACACTTGCTATGAGTGGTATTGATTGCTATGCAATGATCACTTATTTAAAGGAAACATCAGCTCTTTCAACAAAAGATTTGGTAGTTAAAGTCATTACAATCATTCTTGCTATAGCAACATTAGCTGTTACTGTAGCGTTTGCACCAACTCTTGCCTTACAAGTGCTTGGGGGGATTGTAGGAGCTATTATGATAGCAATTCCTATCATATCTATCGCAGTGGTCAAGGAAAAAGAGAGAAAAGCTGCTAAGTTAGAAGGGAGAGTATCTTCTGAGGAAGAAAGAAGAATTGCTACTGAAGAACAAATAAGAATGGCTGAGTTTCTTAAAAGAGAGGACGAACTTGATCAAGAGGAAGAAAGGAGAATAGCTGCTCAACTTGAGGAAGAGAGAAAACTTGCTGAACTTGATCATTTTGCTAGGAATAGGCTTTGATCCTTTAAACCATGGATTATCTTGACATTAAATGAGTTTTGTATATACAATATTTATAAATATATACAAAATATTGATTTTTGTTAAGGAGAGTTCATGGCACCTTTTAGTGGAACAACAGCTGTATCTGGCAATGATGCAGCAGCAGATTTAACTGCTATTGGGTTGGTTGGAGTTGGTTTTTTGCCAAATGGAGGTCAAGGTGCCTTTCAAGGTGGTGCTAAGTTAGGAATGAACTCTGCAGCAATGGTTTTAGGCCCACTAAGAGTATGTGACTTGATTGTACTTTTACCGAATCAAAAAGGTGTAGGAAAGAATCTT
>CAMDFS010000090.1 GCA_945897715.1 Chlamydia trachomatis | reverse complement strand
GTCATAATTTATTGAGCCCTTCGTGATCAATTTCTCCTAACCAATTAAAATAGTATCCAGGTATTAAAAAACCAGCAAAACCAGATAGGCAAACTGCTGCAAAAATCGATAGGGGCAAAATCACACGCCGTTTCAATTTTGAAGCATTCCGAGCCTTTTTCATAACAGCCCCTACAAACCTGAGTTTGCTCTGGCTAGATAACAACGGTTCCTTTATAATAGCCCTATGTTTGACACCATCGTAGCACTAGCTACCCCTCCGGGTATTGGTGCGTTATCTATTATTCGCCTTTCCGGGAAGGATACCTTTGAAGTTGTAAAGTCTTTCTTTAACAAAGATCTTGCAAAAGCAGAGAGCCATACCGCCCATTTTGGAAAAATCCTAGATACCGATGAAAGTGTCATCGATGAAGTAATTTTTTTAATCATGAAAGGAAAAAAATCTTTTACAGGCGAAAATAGCATAGAAATTATTTGCCATGGAAACCCATTAATTGTTCAAAAAATCCTTCGAAGAGCCCTTGAGGCTGGCGCAAGAGCAGCTCATGGGGGAGAATTTTCTAAACGCGCTTTTTCTAATGGAAAATTAGACTTATCTCAAGTAGAGGCAATCAAAGAGATGATCCATGCAAAAAATGAACGCGCTCTCAAAGAGGCCTCCAAGCAACTCGGTGGTTCTTTGTCTATCTTTATTAAAGATCTACAGAAAAGATTCATCGACCTTTTAGCCATCATTGAAGTCCATATCGATTACCCTGAAGAGGGACTAGAACCCTCCTCAGAGCAAGAAGTTCTTTTACTTATTCATGAGACTAAAGAAAAGATCAAGACCCTTACACAGACCTTCCATGACGGGAAAAAGCTCTTTACAGGGCAAACCATTGCAATTATCGGCGCTCCAAATGCGGGAAAATCCTCTCTCCTTAATGCTTTACTCGATGAAGATCGTGCCATTGTCTCAAGCATTGCAGGAACTACAAGAGACACAATTGTAGAAGAAATTACTCTCGATGGTCTAAGTTTTAAATTTGTCGATACCGCAGGAATTCATGATGCAAATGATCCATTAGAAAAAATGGGCATCTCAAGGACCTTACAAGCTTTAAAAGATTGCGACATCCCCCTCCTATTAATTGATCTATCGGCTCCTATTAGTGATGAAATCCAAACCCTCTACAAAAACCTCCCCTCCCCTCTTGTTGTCTATAACAAAGAAGATCTAAGTGAAAAAACCAATCCTTTAAAAGTAAAAAATCCAATCTACATTTCTGCAAAAGAAAGGACAGGGTTAAATGAGCTTAAAAATGCCCTCATAAAAACAGTCTCTTTTGAAACTTTTGATGACACACCCCTTCTTACAAAAGAGCGCCACTACTTAAAATTAAATGAGGCATACACATCTCTTGAAAATGTCTTGTCTGGAATTGCTTCCAACCTTTCTGTAGACCTAATCTCCTTTGATTTACGCATGGGATTAGAGTCCCTATCTGAAATCATCGGAATAAACATCTCAGAAGAAATTTTAGGGGGGATCTTCTCTAAATTTTGTGTCGGAAAATAAATTTCATCGTAAAGACTCTTCAGGAGCTCTTTCCTAATCCCCCAATTCCTTTACACCACAGTAATCCGTTTACTCTCCTTGTTGCTGTCCTACTTTCTGCTCAGTGCACAGATGCTCGAGTTAACATTGTCACAGAAAAGCTCTTTAAAAAAGCTAGTAACCCTTATGAAATGATCAAACTTTCCATCAAAGAAATTGAAGAAATAATCAAAACATGTGGACTCTTTAGAAATAAAGCTAAAGCTATTTTTGAGCTCTCTTTCATACTGATAAATGAGCATGATGGGCAAGTTCCTCCCTCATTGGAGGCTCTTAAAAACCTTCCCGGCGTGGGCCATAAAACCGCCTCTGTTGTGCTAATACAAGCATTTAACATCCCTGCCTTTCCTGTAGATACGCACATTCACAGACTCTCAAAAAGATGGGGTCTTTCTAATGGGAAAAATGTAGCACAAACAGAAAAAGATCTAAAAGCCCTCTTTGAAAAAAAAATCTGGGCAAAATTACATCTGCAAATGATCTATTACGCACGTAAGTACTGCCCCGCTAAAGGTCATAACATCCAATCTTGTGTAATTTGTAATAGTACAAATTCTTGTAAATAATTCCCCTTCTATACTATTCTCAAAATGTGAAAAATATAAATATCATTGAAGTATACGACCCGGAAAAAGACAAGTTCTTTCAAGAGAAGATTCCTTCTGAAAAAATTTTGAGATTCTTGTATAGCGATAACTGCTATACATCGGGGCTCTTTCGTCATTTAATTGCAAAATCCCCTCTCTCCTCCATCCTTTTTGGATCACTTGCAAAAATGCCCTGGACAAGAAGGTTCATCGAACCATTTATCAAGGAACAAGGGATAAAAATTGAGGATTTTGAAGAAAAAACCTACAAAAGTTTTAATGATTTTTTTATGCGACGTCTTCAACCTTCACAAAGGCCTTTATCAAAAGATCCAATCATTGCTCCATGTGATGGTAGATACCTCTTTTATCAAGATCTATCAGAGAAAAATTCTTTTTATGTAAAAGGGCAAAAGCTCTCTTTAACAGATCTGCTAAAAGATGATAATCTTGCAACAATGTATTCAAGAGGGTCTATGATCATTTCCAGGCTTGCTCCTGTAGATTATCATGGATTTCACTTTCCAGCAGATGTGAGGTTAAACAGCACAAAAATTATCAACGGCCCCCTTTTTTCTGTCAATCCCATTGCATTGAGAGAAATGGTCCATGTCCTTACAGAAAATAAGCGGATGTTAATTGACATGACATCGAGTGTCTATGGAAATATTCTTCAGGTTGTAATTGGTGCTACAACAGTTGGGAGCATACTCATCAATAAAGAGATTGGAAAGGAATACAAAAAAGGAGAAGAGTTAGGGTTTTTTTCATTTGGCGGCTCTATGGTAATCACTTTATTTCAAAATACAGCCCTTACATTCGACTCAAGATTAACCACTCACACAAAAGACAACAAAGAAGTGCTTTTAAAAATGGGCTCTTCCATCATGCAACATGAATAAACTGTTTATTGTCCTTATCCTTCCCCTATATTGTTCTGCTTTTTTAATTGAAGATCAAAAGCACATGTATTCTAAAGACTCTTTAACCTTGCTAAGCATCTCTCTTATTTCTGCTGGGATCATGGCAAACTCTAACATTGATCAAAGTATCTTTGATTATTATGAGTTGGAGATCCGAAATAACCAACCAGATGCATTTTCAAAAGAAGCAAAGAAATTTGGGAATAAAAAGCCATTGCTTTCGGCATTAGCCGCTGTATCTGCTGTCGGATGTATTTTTACATCAAAAGACAAGCCTCACTTTTTTTATACCTATGGAACAAATACACTTCGATCCATTTTAGTAGGACTTGCACCACTAATAGCTGGGCAAAATCTCATTGGGGCGCATCGGCCAAGAGATAAAAAAGGGTCGGGCTGGGCCCTTTTAGAAAATGACCATGGTGTTAGTGGCCATGCCTTTATGGGTGCAATTCCATTTATCACTGCAGCAAATCTTATCCACTACCCCCCTTTAAAAATAGCTCTTTATGTTGCATCCACATTTACTGGTTTTTCCAGAATGAATGATCATATGCATTACCCATCACAAGTGCTATTAGGATGGGTTCTTGCTTTTGCATCTTGCCAGGCAATCTCTAAATCTAACGCCTCCATCACTTTAATGCCAAATTCAGTATCCATAGGTACCACATTTTGAAAAAGCTTTTTTTTTTAATTTTTATTTTTTCTTTAAGTTTTGCAGAACTTCCATTTACATTTTTTTTCAAAGATAAAAAAGAATTTTATTCCTTAAATACAGCAACCCTTTTAATTCCTTCGTTTACGATAGGAGGGGCCATTGCAAAGACTGATACTGATCAGCAGATATTAGACTACTATCAATCACACATTCGAAGCGAATCTATCAACCAATTCCTATCCTTTTGGAAGTTGATGGGGCAAGAACAAGTGATTCTTCCTTATGCCTTTATTGGATTATACGGCGGTCTAAAAAGCGAAACCCCCTCTGGAGCCTTTGCAAAAGAGCTCTTTTCACGATGTGCTAGGGCCTTTATTGTAGGAACTGCTCCGCTACACATTACTCGAGCTTTAGTTGGCGGGTCAAGACCTACAAGGACATCCACTAGTTCGAAATGGTCACCATTTCATCGCCGTCATGGTGTCTCAGGTCACACCTATACAGGGGCTATTTTGTTTATCAATCTTGCTCAAATGACTGATAATACTTTTTTTAAAACGCTTTTTTACGCCACTTCTACCCTCACTGGGCTTTCTAGAGTAAATGATAAAGACCACT
>CAMDFS010000089.1 GCA_945897715.1 Chlamydia trachomatis | reverse complement strand
GAAAAGGGACCTTCAAGAAAAGTATTCTGAATACTTACGAAAGGACAAAAAATATGTGGGCTTGCATTTAAGAACCTTTGTGCAAAAAGGGGAAGCTAAAAATTATTACCCAATAGGGAATTTTCAAGGATGGGGTATTTGTCCAGAATTTTACAAAGAGGCTATGAGTTTATTTTCTGAAGATAGTGTTTTTGTTGTGTTTTCAGATAATATTGAGTTAGCAAAAAAGTTATTATCATCTTTTGATAAAGAATTTATTTTTCAGAATGATACAGGTATGATTGAAGATTTTTATTTGATATCTATGATGGAAAGAATGATTATTCCAAGTTCAACATTTTCAGCGTTTGCATGCTTTTTGAACACAAATCCCAATAAAATAGTTGTAAAACCTGAAAACACACCTGCTGCTCATATGTTAGAGCCTAATTGGATTGTTTTGAAGTCTAAACATCTTACCTCAGGTGTGAGAAACTGGCATAAAATTTGTAGACGTGAGTATCAAAGATTAGGTTTTAACAAATAGAGGTTTTTATGAAATTAGTTGCTCTGCTCTTGTTATTTTTTCTTTTTCCTATGAAAGTGCACGCTTTAGAGTCTGAGTTAGAAAGGATTCTTTTTCCAGATGAAATTACAGAGGATATGAAATATATTACGGTAACAACAGAAACTCAACTTGGAAATGCGTGTTTCCTTACTGCAACAGGTGTAAGTTATGCTATTAAGAATGGATATGCGTTTGTTGTTGATCCAAATTTTAAAGAAAGATATCCGCTTGTATTTCACCGATTTCCTGAGTATTTTGTAGAAAAGCCAAAAAATAAATTTATGCATACTGCAAGAAAATTGTATTTTTCTAAGATAGATCAATCCACACTTATTTTTGATTGTCCTAATTCAGATTTCTGGTTTATAGAGCATAAAGATGTAATAGTTGAATTGTTTGGACCTACAAAAGTAATGAAAGAGTTTCTTCAAAAAAAATATTCTGAATATTTTCAAGAAGATAAAAAGTATGTGGGTTTACACTTAAGAACTTTTGTGCAAAAAGGAGAGAATAAGAATTTTTATGATTTAAATAGATTTAAAATTTATGGCACCTGTCCTGAGTTTTATGCAGAGGCGGTAAGTTTATTTCCTAAAGATTCTGTATTTGTTGTTTTCACAGATAATGTTGAGTTAGCTAAAGAGTTATTATTACCTTTTAATAGAGAATTTATTTTCAATCATGATGCTGATATTTATGAAGATTTTTATTTGATCTCCATGATGGAAAGGATGATCATCCCAAGTTCAACTTTTTCAGCGTTTGCTTGTTTTTTGAACACAAACACAGATAAAGTAGTTGTAAAGCCTGTAAATACTGTGGGTGCATATATGACTGAGCCTAATTGGACTGTTTTAAATTCTAAATATTCTAGTTCTGGTATGAGACACTGGTATAAAATTTGTAGAAGTGAATATGTAAGATTAGGTTTTAACAAATAGGATTTTTTTTATGAAGTTAGTATTTATTTTCCTCTTTATTTTTGTTTTCCCTATAATGGCTCAAGCTTTAGATGCTGATGTACAAAAGAAGCTTTTTCCAGATGAAATTACAGAGGGTATGAAATATATAACAGTTTATAACCAAACTCAGCTCGGAAATGCATGCTTTGTTGCAGCAACAGGTGTAGGCTATGCTTTAGACAATGGATATGCTTTTGCTATTGAGAAAACTTTTAAAGAAAGATTTCCTTTTGTTTTTCACTACTTCCCTTTATATGAAGTGAAAAAGCCAACTAATAAAGTAACCCATGGTGCTGACAGTATATTCATGGCTGAAATAAATGAATCTACATTAATAAATGGTTACAGTAATTCAGATTTTTGGTTTTTACGACATAAAAAAGTTATTATTGATTTGTTCAAGCCGACAGATGAAATAAAAACCCATATTGAGGAAAAATATTCAGAATTTTTACAAAATGATAAGAAGTATGTGGGATTACATTTAAGAACAGTTGTGCAAAAAGGAGAATTAAAAGATTTTTACCAAATAGATTTATTTACAACATTCGGAGTTTGTCCAGAATTTTATACAGAGGCTATGAATTTATTTCCTGAAGATAGTATCTTTGTTGTATTTTCAGATAATATTAAGGTGGCAAAAAAGTTATTATTACCTCTTCGTCGAAAGTTTATTTTTCAAGAAGATTCTAGTGTTGTTGAAGATTTCTATCTTATGTCGATGATGGAAAAAATGATTATCCCAAGTTCTTCATTTTCATCATTTGCATGCTTTATTAATGCAAATCCAGATAAAATAATAATAAAACCTAAGAACAGTTATGGATCATATATGTTTGACCCTGCCTTCACTATATTAAATACCAATTACTCTAGTTTAGGTGTTAAAAAATGGTACCGTATTTGTAGAGATGAATATTTTAAATCAGGTTTTAATAAAATGGGGGTGAGTAGCTTCATTGATTATAAGAGTGACGATGCTAACAGTGTAAAAGATAATAATAGCAATGAAAGTAATTGATGAAAAAGATAGTTACACAAGAACTGAGGATAACGATACATTCAGGGCAATTGCATGAAGAATTTTTTATGTAGTTTCCCCCGCTGTTAATACTTTCAATCTATACTCAGTATTAATGGATGCAAAGGTTCATTTTTTGTTGGTGCTTAATTTTTTAGACTTCTCCAATTTTAACATATTTTGTGATACCCTTCTTAGTACTGAAAGATTTTCCGCTCCATGGTCTTTTCTAATTCGACATTTATCTTCATTGTAAACAACATCCAAAATGTAATGTAATTTATTTTCTACCCCCAAATAATCTCTAATTCATTTACCAAGTAATTCTGCATCTGCTTCTCTACTAGAGATATAAAATCGCAATTCTTAAGAATTTATTTTGTTTATTATTCGTGTGCTTTTTACACAAATAATACTTTTTAGATCTTTCAATATCATACGTTGAGGTAACCAATGAAGATTACTTGATGTCCAGACTTCTCTTTTTTCTAGACAATGTCCCTTGATTTCCTTTTAAACCAAGAATGTAATCACCTTTTTTTTCTCTAATCAATTCTACGATTTCTTTATGGCAACCTCCTGCATCAATTGTTACCGTTGCCCCCTCTATATCAAGGAGCTGTAACATAAGTTTAATACCCTCAATTTCCTTGCCCTTTCCTTCTGTTTTCAATTGGCCAAGAATCACTTCATTTTCAGAGGCAAAAGCACTAACCATATGAATGGCATTTATCCCAGACACTTGATCTCTAGAGCCGCACAGTTTTCCCATCAATTGCAATAATACCTTTTATTTTTCCTACCAAACTTTGAGTCCATTCCATAAAACATGACTCCATTACAGTAGGATCTAAAAATCTAAAAAAACGGTTGTAGGTATCGTGTGAGGGGGCTCCTCGGAGACATAATCCTATTGACTGTAGCCAATGTAATTGACCCTAGGTCCACAAGCTTACATCTTCCCAATCTTGATATCCACAAATTACAGCGAGAATTGCTGTGCTTAAAATGTCTGAAAGAGAGGAAAGTTGATTTCTCTGCTTTCTTGGATCTGGAAGAACGGAAAAAAGTTTTATAAACTGAGATTGATCAATTTTTAGTGACATTATAACCCTTTTGTTAAAAAGGTACAAAGATCTAAAAAATCCTATAAAATATCAAAAAAATTCTTCATGCAATTGCCCTGACGATACATTGATTTTAAGGTTATTTTTAATGTAAATTTCTATTTAAATGTCTTTTAATGGTTTTATGTAAAACCATTATTTTCTATCTGGCCAGTCAAGGGTTGTGATGTGGCGGGTATCAACTTTTGACTCAGAAAGGATAAACTGTTTATCACCCACTTGAATGTGGTAAAGGTAAGTTTGAGGGCTTAAGGCGCGACGCTCTAAGATTTTTATGTTGTTTTTAGTATTTTTAGAGGTGATCTTACTCATAGGAGCTCCTCTTCTGTAAATAAAAATCACAATCAAGAAAAATGCTATTAAAATCCCCACAAAAATCAATGTTCTAAAAAATTGCTTCTGGTATCCAGACTCTAGAAAAGGGGGAGTTGTAGCCTCTGGTTTTATCTCATCATCTAAGACAGGTTGGGAATTACCACCTTCTTCTTGAGGGGTCTGTATTACTTCCTTTGTTGAAAATTTTGGTGTGGCCACTTCAATTGTTCCAAATACAAAGAGAGGTGCAAGGAGAAAAAGTGCAGTTTTTTTTGTCATGAATCATTTATCTCTTTTTTTTCATTTCTCGTCCAGGTATAATTCTTTTATGCGTGGAATAATTGCTTCAGATATTGATAGAACCTTGACAAATAGAGATCATCAGATCCCTAAAGATGTGGTTGATTATTTAAGAGAAAAAC
>CAMDFS010000088.1 GCA_945897715.1 Chlamydia trachomatis | reverse complement strand
GCATCGTAACTCATAGGTTAGGTGATAATAGCCCTTTGGCATAGATTCTCCTTGTGTTTAGTTTGTTCATTTCACAATAGAGATTTTTTTATCACCTGCCTATTCTTTTTTTCAAATTGGAATCGTGCACTTCAATTTACAATCGGCGTAGAGTAAAGTCTGTATTAAGCTGCTTTGATCTTAACCTTCATGATGCTCTTAGAGAATCTTCTCCACTCTCTCCAGTCTTTTCGCAACGATTTTTTCAACCTCTTGACTTCAGCTGAAAGTTTCTTTATCGATGTGGGCATGGTAAGTTTATTATGCTTGGCTTCCTTCAATTCTTTAATAAGAGTTTGAAGATTAGCAAGCTTTTCAGATAGAGATTCTGTGAACTTATTCACCTTTTCTTCTGCAGCATCTTTTTTATCTATAAGGGAGTTCTTGATTCGATCAATGAGGGCCTCTCTATGCTCTTTAAGCATAAGAGAAAGGATTCTTGTCTCTTGAGACTTTCGAAGATTTCTAGCAAGACCCAACTTGCTTAATGTCCAAATCAACCACTTTGTAGGGTCAAAATGGTACCAACGAATCCCGTTTCTGTAGTCATTAGCAAAGGTGTGATGATAATTGTGATACCCCTCTCCAAATGTTAGAAAACAAAGAATGTAGTTGTCCACCGCCGTATGTTCTGTAGAGTAATTCTGATGACCCCAGTAATGAGCTAAAGAATTAATAAACCAGGTAGTGTGATGTGATAAAAATTGTCTTAATACCCAACTAAAGAGAAATGCACCAAATAAATCACCAGTAGCAAGCCATACAAGCACTGTAGTAAAAATATTTACCCCCACCATCAACCAAACATAGTATTTATGTTGGAAATTAATCAGTGGATTTCTTCTCAAATCAGCGGTAATCTGCAGCTTATCCATAGGAGTCTCATTTTTAAACATCCACAAGATGTGAGCATGCCAAAACCCTTTTGTCACTGTATATGGATCTTCTTCTCCATCAATGTGGGCATGATGATTACGGTGATCATAAGACCAACGCAAAGCACTCCCTTGAGTCGCAAGCGTTCCAAAAAATAACATTATACTTTCTATAAATCGATTTGTCTTATAAGTGGAATGAGAAAATAACCTGTGATATCCAGCTGTAATTGCAAGCCCTGAAGCTACAAATAACCCCGCTGTTAATCCTATTAATAATGCCGATGGTGTAAAAAAGATGAAATAAACAGGAAGCAATGTCAGTAATATAAGATGATACCCAAGTATGAAAAGAAAACTAGGCCAATTTATATTTTTAAATTTACTCATAAGAACTCCTTTTTTCAGTATAAGTATAGTTTACCACTTATAAAGATTTAATAGCCATCTTAGCTTTTTTTAAAATTATACCTTTACTGTCTTTGTAGGGGTTGTTGTTTTTTTGGAAAATTCCTTTCCTAGGTGATTTACAGAGTAGATCCAACTTACAGTAGTGAGAACTATAATAGGAACTAGCATATGAGAGATGGAAAGTATGGAGCCTGAACCAAATAAGTCAAGAAAAATAATTTGAATCCATGAAGCCCCAGATTTACCTAATCTTGAACCCACCACATCTATTGCTGCTTTCCCGAGGATTTTCTCTTTAGAGGATAATGGGATATAGGCCATCTCTTTTGTAGGGTCAAAAAAGGAGTATTTGGTGACTTTGCCTGAGATGTTTTGAAAAGCTCCTAAAAAGACAATAAAAACAAGGGGAGTGATCCCAAATAACCCTGTAAAAAAGGAAAGGTGATTTTGAAACAGCAGGGCTGCAAAAAACAAAATTCCAGTACCACCAACAAGGATAGGGGAGATTAGTGCGCTAAATCGCCACCCAAATCTTCGAATAATGTTTGTACCAAAGAACATAGAAATGAAAAAAGCAATAAATCCTACTGAAGACATGACTTTACTTGTAAAGAGTTGATAGTCAGCAGCGCTGGGGTAAAGTAATTTCACATTTGCTTTCCAGCTTACTTCAATTAAGGTCATGCATAATCCATAACCAACAACTAGAATAGCAATACCTAAAAGATAAGGGGATTTACCAATCAATTTAAATCCAGCTAACAATGATACTTTTTCTTTGACTTTAGGTTCTATTTTTTTCTTTTGCATAGGAAGGTGATCAATTACATTTTTATTTACCCACCAGTAAATCCACATTATGAGAAAACCTATTAAGATAGTTAAAGCTAGAAGAGCTTGAAGTGTAAAGACATATGGAAAAATATGAAGTTTCTTAATAATTAAACATATGATTGGACCAGATGAAAATGCTGCGATATCTCCTGCTGCAATGTACATGTTATAAGATCTTTTTGCTTCAGAGATATTAGTGACATCATTTGCAAAGCTCCAAAACATTAATAGGATGACAACAGCACCCCAAAGCTCTGCTATAAGGAAGAGGAGAGAGTGGATCCAATTTCGATAGATGGCTATCCAATGGCTGTATTTAGCTCCAAGCTTTGCTAACAACCAATCAGAGGAAACTGTTGGAGTGAAAAATTCCGCGTTAGGATATAGAATAAATCCATATAAAAAAATAGCGGCCAAAAAGCCGCCAAGCACCGTATAAAATAAAGTCCTTTTCCTCAGCACATGGCTTAATTTGGAATAGACAATTGCCATAATAAACGCTGCGGGGAGAACGACCCACCCCTTCAATACAGGGATAACTTCAGCACCAGAACCACTTGCTGTAACAACAACCCCTTCTTTAATGTTAGTAAGGATGCAATAAGCTAATGATATTAAAAATTTAATTAGAACCAATGGGAGGAGCTTCTTAATCTCAGATCGATGAAAGGGCCATAGACGTCTTCGCCACTTACTAAAATCCTGTGTTAAGTCCGTCTCTTCCATAATTCCTTATTGTTAAAATTCACCTGTCCAAAATTCTTTAAAGTTTACCAGGTTAGAGAATTCTTAGCAATGGAATTAGAGATTTAGAGCGTTTTTCATAGATTCAAATATTTCATCTATAGTTTTAGCATTACCTGATTCAAGATTATGAAGAATATGTTTCTTTTTGTAATAATTAATTACAGGAGATGTAAATTGATGATAAGTTTCTAAGCGTTTTTTTACTACTTCTTTAGTATCGTCTTTTCTGTGAGTCAAATCACCTTTACAATCATTACAAATGTTTTCTTTAATAGGGGGGCTGTTCTTAATATGGTAGACAGCTCCGCAAGAGGAGCAGGTCAGTCTTCCTGTAATTCGATCTAGCAACTCATTTTCATCGATATGGAAATAGAGGACTTTAAGATCACCAGGGGGGAGAATCGATGAGAGGTTTTCTGCTTGCTCCACTGTGCGTGGATATCCATCTAGGATCCACCCATTTTCTCCGCAAAGATCTAATTTCGCTTTAACAATTTCCAGCATCATTTGATCTGGAATGAGCTTTCCAGCGTTGATAATTGCCTTTTGTTCTTGAGTTAGGTGAGGATTGTGTCTTAAAAGATCCCCTGTGCTGATATGATCAAGGTTATATTCTTTAGCAAGTTTACTTGCTTGAGTCCCTTTTCCAGATCCTGGCGGACCGATTAAAATAATACGCATTTACTCTCCTGCTGTTTCTGAGTAATAGTGTAGCCTGGAAGGGTTTGTTATGCAAGAAGTCTAATGAAGAGTTTTTAAAAAAATATTAAATATAAAAATGAGGCTATTGTAGTTTGAAAATATCTATTTTAACCTATTTTTTAAAGGTGATTTTTTCTAATGCAATGTAGCTTGCATTCTGAATATAAGGAATAACGTGAATAGATCCTGTAAAAATAACAATTCTTCTTGATAAGCCTTTAAAAAGTTCTAACGGCCAGTAGTTTTTCATCATTATTTTTTTAAATACATCAACTGTCGATAAAATCCCGTTAGAATTTTGCTTAATTTCTGCTATT
Organism: Chlamydia trachomatis; assembly: GCA_945897715.1. Taxonomy (GTDB): domain Bacteria; phylum Chlamydiota; class Chlamydiia; order Chlamydiales; family 2-12-FULL-49-11; genus JAJACQ01. Next base: position 733 of record CAMDFS010000088.1, on the reverse strand, counting down.
TTATCAAGTGGTTGGGTAATTATAGCAGCAGCTAAACCAACACTTAGAGTTGAAAGATCTTTTAAGTTGGGAGATGTTCTATTTTCAACAACCTGTTTTCTTGATTCAGCCACCGCCCAAAGCATTGCTGTTGCAAAAGCGGCTTCTTTAAGAGCTATTTCTGGTAATGCCATAAAAAGAGGCGAAGGTCCTTGTTTCATGATAAGAGAAACAGCTTGAATGGCTGTTATTTGATAACGATTTTTTAATAAAATATAATTTTCAATAGGTGTTGCAGCAACAGCTCCTGCAAAAAAACCACTTGTAAACGCAAAAAATGGAGAGTAAGGTTGATAATCTTTAAAAACTCTCCCTTTTAAGAGTTCATAAAATGAAAATGAAATTGAACTTGTAGCTATTAAACTTGTTATAAAGGCTCTTGGGCCAAAAATATTGTAATTTTTTCTTGAAAATGCAGATCTCCAATCTTCACTAATACTATAAAGTAAACCGCCCCCATAACCACCCAATGCTCCGCTTATAGCAATGTGATTAAAATTTTTAGTATAATTTGTATTTTGCATTTTTCTTAACCCTTTTTTAAACCTGGGTTCAATAATCTAATGCACCATAAATAAAATTATGGAATAATATGAGCATGAAGTACACAAGATTAACAATAGAAGAAAGGGAAACTATTCACGCCTTGGTCAATCAAGGCAAGACTAATAGAGAGATAGCATCTGAACTAAAA
>CAMDFS010000087.1 GCA_945897715.1 Chlamydia trachomatis | reverse complement strand
CCTGCTCCTGCTCCTGCTCCTGCTCCTGCTCCTGCTCCTGCTCCTGCTCCTGCTCCTGCTCCTGCTCCTGCTCCTGCTCCTGCTCCTGCTCCTGCTCCTGCTCCTGCTCCTAGCGCAACTATTCAACAATTTGGAAATAGTGGCTGTCTAATCACTAATGTTTCTCAAAAAATTCACGACCTATTTAATAATTTAATAGAAATTGTGGCTGATTTAAAGACCGGCAGCCCTATTAACATAGTTGGATCGGTAATAATTGATGTAGATACAAAAGAATGCAAAATTTACGTTAAAAGTGACATGATAGATTTATCCTCAAACCATCAAGAGATGATTGAGAGGTTAGAAGAAGCAGCTCCTCTTCTTTTAGAATACTTCTCAAGTATACTTTTAAAAGATCGTTTGTCGGCAGGTGACAATAGAGTTCTTCTAAACTTTACAATTGCTGATGAGCGATCCCCAATATTCGGCGCTCATCAAGATGGAGTCTCCTCAACTCTTGTCAGAACACTAGCTAAAAAAACTCATCCTAATAATCAAAGATGGTCGACTACAGATAGCAACCCTCTTAGAGATGATGCATTACTCTTTCTTTATAAAAATTCTGAACAAGGAATTCTCCCTACAGTATGTTATGAATTTGATAAAACAAATGAAGATCCTCTCAATGAGGCTAAAACTCTATTTCGTACTCAGATGGAGCAGCAGCAATACACATCGGATTTTCTAACCACTTATCGTGCTAGAATTCTATTCCCTACAGTTGGTCCTAATGATATGTGGGGTTTTCAAAATAATCAATCTTACCATGCAACACCGCACCGAAAAGTAACAGGCCACTTTCTTGGACAGGAAGCAGCTGATAAATTCTATACCGAGACAGCAAACGGACCAGAATTACACCCAAATATTACCAAAGCACCATTTTTAAGAGTTTCAGCTTCTACTTTCCAAGCAGAAGAAGTTGGAAATGAAGGCGGGGGTGGTAAGTAAGCTCACTGTTCTCACTTTTTTTATGAAGTTAAATTCTATAGTATTTTATTTGAAATTTTGAATTTGAACTTAAATCCTCTGCTGTGATACTATCTTAAGCAAAACTTATCAACAAAGGATAGAAGTCTACATGATCACAATTAAAGTTCGTATTGGCGAAACATTAGAAAAAGCTCTAAGAGCATTGAAAAAGAAACTTGATAAAGAAGGTGTAATGAAGTCTATCAAGGCTAAAAGGTATTTCGTTAAGCCTTCAGTTAACGAGAAATTGAAGCAAAAACAAGCGTTAAAATTCAAAAAAAAGACAAGGATTAGTTAATCCAATATGGCTGATTTCTACCACGTTTTAGGTGTATCTAAAGATGCATCCCCCGAAGAGATCAAGAAAGCTTATCGAAAGCTTGCTGTTCAGTATCATCCGGATAAAAATCCTAATGACTCCACTGCTATGGATAAGTTCAAGAAAATTTCTGAAGCTTATGAGACATTATCCGATGAGAAGAAACGTAAGATTTATGATCAGTATGGGGAAGAGGGTCTTCGTGGTGGCGGTATGGGCGGTGGCGCTCAAGGCTTCTCCTCTATGGAAGAGGCTCTTAGAACGTTTATGGGTGCATTTGGCGGTGGTGGCGGCGGCGGCGGTCAAGGATCTATGTTTGACAACATCTTCGGTTTTGAGCAACAAGGTGGCGGCGGAGCTGGCAATTATCCCATGCAAGGGGCATCGAAAAAGCTTGCAGTAACTATTGAATTTGAAGAGGCAGCAAATGGTGTAACCAAAGAGGCTGTGATCAATAGAAACATCTCTTGTTCAAAATGTAGCGGTAGGGGGGCGGAGAATCAATCTGATATTAAGACTTGCAGTACATGTAAAGGTTCTGGTCAAGTTCAGCAGACAAGAGGATTTTTTTCTATGTCAAGTACATGCCCTACTTGTCACGGAAGCGGTAGTATGATTGCTAAAGCTTGTAGCAAGTGTCATGGAAGCGGTAAGGACAAAAAGAAAGAAGAAGTGAAGATACAGATTCCAGCGGGAATTGACTCTGGGATGCGTTTAAAAATGTCAAGTCTTGGAGATGCTGGTGAAAATGGCGGTCCTGCCGGTGATTTATATGTCTATATTACTGTAAAACAACATGAAGTTTTCCAACGAGATGGCGATGATGTATATATAGACCTTCCTATTACCTTTACTGATGCCGCTCTCGGTGCAAAAAAAGAGATCCCTACCCTATTTAAAGAAGCTTTTATCCTTTCTATCCCTGAAGGGTCTCAATCAGGAAAGATCTTACGAGTAAAAGGGAAAGGCTTTAAAAATGTCCATGGAAATGGAACTGGAGACCTTCTAGTACGTCTTAATATAGAAACGCCTGTAAATCTATCCTCTAAGCAGAAAAAGACGTTCTCTGAGCTCGGAGAGAGCCTTAGTTCACAAAACTCCCCTAACACAAAGTCTTTTTTTGAAAAACTAAAGTCTTTTATTAAATGAAAATTAGTTTTTTTTTCCTTTTCATTCTTTGCACATTGTCATTGCAAGGAAGAGAACCGGAGGCAAAAAAAGGGCGAGTAATACTTATCCATGGAATTATGATACATAACTCCATGTCATCCTTAAACAGGCAGTTCAAACGTGATAATTGGGATGTAATGAATTGGAAATATCCAAGTACACATAAAACAATTGAGGAACATGGGAAAGAGCTTGCTGCCTATCTAAAGGATATTTCTAGAGAAGATGACAGACCCATTCATTATGTAGCCTTTTCTCTTGGGGGCCTTGTCTTGCGATCGGCCTTAAACAATGAGGATCTTCCACTAGCGGCAAAGGAAGGTAAGATTATCTTAATTTCCTCTCCTATTAATGGCTCAAAGCTTGCACGTTCTCTTGATTATCTCCCCATTGTAAAAAACATCCTTGGGAAGCATGCAGGAAAGCAACTGTGTGAGACTTCTGCAAATGAGTTTGCAGATCAAAACTTTCCCACCAGCATGCCTATTTTGGTCCTTTCAGGAACATTTGGATTAAATCCAATTTTTAATGAAAAAAATGATGGAAAAGTTGCAGTATCAGAATCATGTCCTCATACTCCTCATGTTCATAGATACATTTTAGCAGGACATAGTTGGATTTGCAGAAATCCAATGATTTTTGATGAATGTGTTAATTTTATCACCAATCAATCAGAAAATCATCCCTGTATCTACGATCATTAGAAATTCCTTTACTATAAATTATATTTAAGAGTATATTTGTATTTCTAAAATACCCAAAGGCTTTTTCATGAAATACTTTTTGTCTCTACTTTTATTAACAATTGCCCCTATATCCTTGTCCGCTGCCTACGATCTTTTTAAGAAAAATCCTTATAGCACACACCAACCTGTTCTATATGCAGTAGTCAAATCGACCTCTGGTCCGGTAATTGAGTTTGGTACAGGGTTTGGATCTACAGATTTACTACACGAAATGTGTAAAAAAGAAGGGCGTATTCTTATCTCTCTTGATGATGATAGGGAATGGCTTTCAAAATTTAAAAAGAAATATCTTGGAGATGGATATAAAAAGGACAACTCAGGATGGCACAAGTTCTATTACGTGCCGGGAAGAAATGGAGAAAGTCCAAACCATTGGGTGAACTTTATTAACAACTGCAAGTTAATCCAAGACCTTACGTTCGATGTGTGTTTCATTGATCAAGCTCCATGGCTAGCGCGCTTTGAAACTTTAAAACTGATGAAGGAAAAATCACTATTTATACTTGTTCATGACGTGGACTATTTTGCTAGAAACAAGATTTTCGGCACTGAAATAAAACAGGTTACACAAGATACTCCTGGAATTTATGATTTTAGTGATGTACTGACTCATTCGAAAACATACTTTCCAAATGCTCCTTGGGTATGCGAAACAGGTCCCCCAACTTTATTAGGAAGTCAATTTACAAACGATTTCCCTAAAGTGGATTTTTCTAGTGAAATCGTTATTGAAGAATAGAGCTACTATCAGAGATAATGGATGAATATTTTGATTGATAATAAATTGATGTAGAACGAAACTTTCCAACCAGCATGCCTATTTTGGTCCTTTCAGGAACATTTGGATTAAATCCAATTTTTAATGAAAAAAATGATGGAAAAGTTGCAGTATCAGAATCATGTCCTCATACTCCTCATGTTCATAGATATATTTTAGCAGGACATAGTTGGATTTGCAGAAATCCAATGATTTTTGATGAATGTGTTAATTTTATCACCAATCAATCAAAGGGTAAACACTGCCTCCTCCATCAAAAAGATTAGATTTGAAATTGCATAAGAGAAATGTTACTATTAGTTTTTTGTAGGAGTTTATGAAAAAGAAAGGAATTTTTAGCCTTGTACTTTGGTACATCCCAGCGTTAGTTGTGCAATATTTTGCAGCAATTGTTACGATGAAAAATCTAGATCCATGGTATACCTGCTTGATAAAAGCACCTTGGAATCCCCCTACTTGGGTATTTGGCCCTGTTTGGACTCTTCTCTATGTATTGATGGCAATTGCTGTCTGGAGTGTCTATGATCTTGCTACCATTTAATGGACGGATAGAATACAACCAAAATTAAAGAAAAATTATAGAGGTGTTAAATGAGTGGAAAGAATCGTTCGTATGATAAAGAGTTCAAATTAAATGCAGTTCAGTTAATAAATAAATCTGGAAAAACTAT
>CAMDFS010000086.1 GCA_945897715.1 Chlamydia trachomatis | reverse complement strand
AGTTTTATGCTGGCTATTTCGATCATTCTTTAATAGCTTGCGGAATTTTTGCCTCTAAACCAAATTCCCCTATTCTCAACAAAATCATTGAAAATTTAAGGAAGTCAATTAGTCATCACAACTTTGACTCCTTTGATTTTAATGCAATTCTCTTTGCTACCGGTCCTTTCTTTTTTACAAAAATTATTAAAGAGATTCTTCTCACTCTCGATAGATCTGTAAATATCATCTTTCCAGAACCTTATTTCCAACCTATAAGATGCGAAAATAGAGGGGTTGCTAAAACAAGAATAGAACTTAGAAATATTTCAAAAATATGCTTTGCTATAGATTATAATGGATGTTCATGGGTGCCAGAAGAATTTGAAAATAGCCTATCAGGAAAGTAACTCCAATGTTAAAGTTTTATTGCCTTTTTTTTATCTTCTCATTTTCTGTTTTTGCTCATACACCTTATCTAGAAAAAACCATCTACACTCTTCCAATTATCGATAAAATACCAAAGATCATTCATCAGATTTGGGTGGGGAAAAATCCAATCCCAGAAAAATACAAAGAATACATGAAAACTTGGCAGATTATCCACCCAGATTGGGAATATAAACTCTGGACAGATGAAGACGTGGATGATTTTCCATGGCGCAATAAAGACTTGTTCCTTCAGGCAGAAAATCCTGGTATGAAATCTGATATTTGGAGATATGAAATCATCAATCAGTACGGCGGTTTGTATGTAGACACAGACATGGAAGCTATTCGTTCTTTTGAAGCCATCCATAGCCGATTAGAGTTTTATGCTGGACTAGGCGGTAGGCGTTTAATAATTAATAGTGTTTTTGCATCTAAACCTAATTCGCCCATTCTTAACAAAATCATCGAAGGTTTAAAGGAATCAGTTCATTGCCAGTCCTATGACTCATTTAATTTTATAACAGTTCTTCATGCTACTGGTCCATATTTTTTTACAAAGATGATAAACATGGTCCTACCCACTGTGAATCCCTCTCTTAACATCATTTTTCCACAACCTTATTTCCAGCCCACAGAATGCAACCATAGTGGATTTCCTAAAACAAAACGGGAACTTTATAACATTCGTAATGTATGCCTTGCTATCCACTATAATGGATGCTCCTGGTTACCGGAAAAATTCGAAAGCAGTATCCCAGGGAAATAAATTCAATGTTAAAATTTTATTGCCTTTTTTTTATTTTCTCAACGTCCCTTTTTAGCCATACACCCTACTAAAAAAAACGATCTACACTCTTCCAATTATTGATAAAATTTCAAAAAACATTCATCAAATTTGGGTGGGGGAAAATCCAATCCAAAAAAAATACAAAGAATACATGAAAACTTGGCTGATTATCAATCCAGATTGGGAATATATACTCTGGAAAGATGAAGACGTGGATGATTTTCCATGGCGAAATAAAGATTTGTTCCTTAAGGCAGAAAATCCTGGTATGAAATCTGATATTTAGAGATATGAAATCATCAATTAATACGGCGGTTTGTATGTGGACACAGACATGGAAGCGTATCGCTCTTTTGAACCCATCCATAGCCGGTTAGAGTTTTATGCTGGCTATTTCGATCCTTCTTTAATAGCTTGCAGAATTTTTGCCTCTAAAACAAATTCCCCTATTCTCAACAAAGTCATTTGATTTTGTTACAATTCTGTTTGCAACGGGTCCTAACTTTTTTACAAAGATTTTAAAAGAGATTCTCCCCACCCTCGATAGATCCGTCAATATCATTTTTCCATGCCCTTACTTTCAACCTGTCGAATGTGATCATAAAGGTATTCCTGTTTTATACATTGAAGTGTATAATATCTCTAATCTATGCTTTGCTATAGATCATAACGGATGCTCCTGGTCACCAAAATAACCTTAAAAGATATTCATGAAAAAAAACATATTTCTAATTTTGCACTTTCTCTTTGCAAACCTCTATAGTCACACCCCTTTCTTATATGAAAAGGTCTACACACTTCCGAAAATTCATAAAATACCTAAAATCATTCACCATATCTGGGTTGGAAAAAAGGAAATCTCTGCAGAATACAAACATTACATGCAAACTTGGATAAATTCTCATCCTGATTGGGAATACAAATTATGGACAGACGCAGATGTCGATAGCTTCCCTTGGCAGAACAAAGAGCTCTTTCTAGAATGTACAAACCCTGGAATGAAATCTGATATTTGGAGATATGAAATTCTCTATCATTTCGGCGGATTATATGTTGACACCGACATGGAATGCATCCGTCCATTAAATCCCATTCACGAAAGATTGGAATTTTATGCAGGATTTGATAGTGATAACAACTCCATTGTAGCAAACTCCCTTATTGGAGCTGCTCCAAAATCCCCCATTTTAAAAAAAATGATCCACTCCCTTTCTAAAAGCACAAAAGTAATTGACCCCTCTACCATCACATTCGATCACATCCAAGCAATTACCGGCCCTGTTTTCTTAACAAAGTATACAAAACATCTAAAACCCCTCAGTTTTGATCACCCTATTTTAATTTTTGACAAAGAATATTTTCAACCCGTGAAATGCAACAATCATGGAATCCCCAGATCTGCTCAGGAAAGGCTCGATATAGCCGATAACTGCTTTGCCATACACCATAATGGCGGCTCCTGGATCAAATAAACTAGCCCCATTTCATTACCCTTGAATTAAATAGAGACTCAAAGGATACTATTAGCAAATTAACTTCTATGACTGGATCTAAAGACAATATATTTTTTGATAACAATGCAACAACCCCCATCAGTCAAGGGGTCCTCTCTTGTATCATTCATGCTCTAGATTCCATTCCTGGTAATCCTTCCAGCATCACAAAAGAAGGGCGTTTTGCAAAAAATCAGTTGATTACAGCAAGAAAAAAAGTAGCTGCCTTTTTAGGTTGCCGCTCCAATGAAATTGTTTTTACTTCAGGTGGTACAGAGTCCATCTACACCTTAATTCATGGTATTTGTAAAAATAAAAAAAAACCTATCATAACAACCTCTATTGAGCACAAATCAGTTCTATGTGCTGTACAAGACACAGGACTTGATGTTAAGTACCTATCTGTTGATTTATCCTGCGCACCTTCCATCTCCGAGCTTTTGACCCATCTTCATCATGGCGCCTCAGCAATTGTCTTGTCCGTTGTAAATGGCGAAACTGGATCCATCCTTGCTGTAAAAGAGATCGCTGAAATTGCTAGCCGTTTTAATGTACCCCTGATCCTTGATGGAGTCGCTGCCTTGGGCAAAATGCCCCTCTATTTATACCCAGGAGTTACTGCAATGGCTTTTTCAGGGCATAAATGTCATGGGCCAAAAGGCACTGGGTTTTTCTACTTATCTGCAAACTTTCCATTTACCCCCATTTTCAGAGGAGGTATGCAAGAAAATGGATTCCGAGCAGGGACGGAAAATGTTGCAGGCATTCTTGGGCTAACCAAAGCAATAGAAGAAATTTCAGAAGATAGATACAAACATCTAGCAGAATTGAGGGAAACTTTTGAGAAAAAAGTGAAAACTATTTTTCCCTCCTCTTCTATTAACGGTGGAGAAAATAGAGTCAGCAATGTATCTAATATTTTCTTCGAAAATATTGATGGGGATCACCTTCTTATTTATTTAGACCAAAATGGAGTTACAGCCTCTCTTGGATCTGCATGCTCATCTGGGTCACTAGAGCCATCGCATGTACTTCTTGGGATGGGATGCTCGCAAAAACATGCTAGATCTTCCCTTCGATTTTCTTTCAATTGCCTGAACACCTTGCAAGAAATAGATGCCGTCTGCCATGTATTACATCTTTATAAAGAAAGCTCCAATGCACCTTTCTCCATCAATAACTAATACCTAAGGAATCTAAAAATGCCTTTCTCGCAAAAACACAATCACAGCCTAGTTCATTCACCTGTACGTATCCGTTAGAATGAAAAAATTCTTTGATATTGTTGCCATAATTGAATTCTACTGTCATTACATCAATAGTATATTTGTTAAAATCTATCGATTTAAGAATCTTATCTTCCCCTCCTTCTGTATCTAATGAAAGAAAGTCAATGTGAGTTAAACCATATTTCTCCATCATGTCATTAAAAGAATAGACCTTTACATCAAAATAGAATTTTTTACCTCCTGCATCTATCATTTCTCTGTCAATTCTATTTACATGCAAAGGATCATATGCATTATTAATTCCAGAATACATTGGGATATTTTCAATATAGCAAAATTCTGTAGCACCAGTATAATTGGAAATAGCTCCTTCAAGACAATGACACGCTCTATTATTCTTCAACTTTGCATATACATGTGGAATTGGCTCAACACAAATACCCGTCCAGCCAAGATTTTTTTCAAAAAAATATGTGTTGCTTATATCTACTCCATCATATGCCCCAATTTCTAAAAAAACTCCTCCTGTTTTTCCTTTAAAATATGTTTCATTTACAAACTTATCTTGCTCATACTGGGAATAATACCCATCTGCAAAAATTGAAAGAAAAGCACAGGTTAAAAAATAAAAAATTTTCATATATCATCCCTTTTGTCGCCTTTTCAAAACTGAAGTGCAAAAAGTGAATTAAAAAAAAGAATAGGCAGGTGATGAAAAAATCTCTATTGTGAAATTAACAACCAAAACACAAGGAGACTTTATGGTTAAAACCTATCATCACCTAACCTATGATCAAAGATGC
>CAMDFS010000085.1 GCA_945897715.1 Chlamydia trachomatis | reverse complement strand
ATTCTTATACTCTTAGTTAGGTATCCAAAATATTCCATACCTGCCCTACCTGAATCAGCAAATGCGTTAATTGTTGCATTATAAATACCAATCAAAAGGGTCCTTTGTGAATATTTTTTCGCAATCCCCTCGCCCATATCTGAAAAGTTTTTTTCGTTATTGTTTATCCCATTCATATGAGAAACATAAGCACATTTATCATCGCATCCAATGATTATCTCATGAACATGCTCAAAAAAATTAAAGTACCCCTGATCAATTTCTTTCTGGGTAAAAAAGAAATACGTATCTGCGGGAAATTGTATCCGTACAATTGCTGACTCTCCATCAAAAAAACCTTGACCCATAGTTGTGTAGGTTGTTTTTGCACCCTCGAAAAAAGCAAAGTAAATACCAAAGGGATTGTCATTTGAGTTTCCTGTAAAATTACATAACTGATAGTTAGGAGGTGTTGGAATATTGTATACTGATTCTAGCCCGAATAAATCTAATCGATTCGTTGGATTATTCAGCACATACAAATAGACATTTCTACTTTCAGCAAAACCTAGCGGATCTGGGGAAATCCATCTTTTTAACCCTGGATCATAAAAGCGAAAGCCAAAGAAAACAAGCCCTTCTTCCACCCGTTTAGAAGAAAATCTCCAAGGATTAATGTAATCTAACGATTTCTCTTCTCCAAAGGCATTGTATTCGTACTTTTCAACAACCTCGCCATCAGCATTGATAATAGAGATAACATTGCCTTGAAGATCATGGATAGGGGCAAAGACCTCCCCATCAAGCTCTATTGCAATTGCTCCGCCGACATCTCCTTTTACACCAAGTCCGAGTACTTTAAGCTCTTTGATCTCTCCTTTTTCATCTAGAGAACCAATTTCAAACTCTTTGTCATAGAGATAAAACTTTTTACCCTCTAAGTTTTGCCCCTGCCATGTCTCTTTTGAAGAGAGCCTAGAGAGTGGATCGTAGGTAAAAGCAACTCTTTTGCCATTTTCATAAAGAATCTCTCTTAATCTATGTAGTGCATCGTAAGAATATTCTATCGACCCCCTTTTGATCATATTCCCATTAGGATCATAGGAAAAATTTTCTGTTGGTGTGGAAACAATTTGATTAAGATCGTTGATCTCATATTCTTTTGGGTTGCCTAAAGAATCAAATTGATAGGTGATCTCCTCTTCTTGTGTGAGTTGATTTAATGCGTCGTAACTATAGGTAGCATTTTTTGTAAGGGAATTTTTATTTTCTGTAACAAGGCTGATTGCGTTATATTCTAGCGTTTGACAGTGTCGGAAAGAGTCCACCTGGTAGGGCCTTTGCAAGATGTCCCTATGTGTGGTAAGGGTCCCTAGATTCCCAATGAATTGCTCTTGTGCTACATGTTTGCCTAAATCATATTCTGTGTATTTATGTTCGTATAAAAAATCTCCATCTTTATTAAAGCGGGATACTCCATCCATACAGCAACCTTGATAGCTGTATCGTATAGAGCTATTATCTGGTAAGATAACTTGCCTAGTTCTGCCATACATATCGTAATACCAGGAAGTTTTAAAGCCAGAAAGCCCTATTTCCTCCGACATCTCGCCAAATTTTGTATAAGAGTATTTTATCGACTGCTCTAGAATATGATCTTTGATTTCATACATATTCAAACCATCGTAAAAATATTCATACCAAACTGTCCCATCGGAACTTTTCATGTCAGTCATCCGATTTAAATCATCATAGACGTAGTCAAAAAAGACTCCATCGGGGGAGGTTTTTTTGCTCAGCAGCCCTTTAACATCATAGGTAAAGGAGGTCACCTTTTTATCCGCCTCCACCTCTTCGAGCAAACGCCCCATAAGATCGTAGGAATAGGTAACATCAATATTATGCTCTTCTATATGACGTCTTTTCACATTTCCAGCGCGGTCGTAGAAAAACTTCTCTAGATAAAGAGTTTCTAGAGATGGCGACTGCTTCTGCTTTTCAATCAGACGATAAAGGGAGTCAAACCTCTCTATAGATCGATTTCCAAGAGCATCCACAACAGTCCTAGAATAGTCTTCATAAAGAAATTGCGTCTCTTGCTCTAAAGGGTTTATATGTGAAATCAATCTTCCCGTAGTATCATAGAAAAACTGATCCACAGCTTCTCCAGAGGAGGTGAGGGTAACGGCCTTTGTTTTTCTGTTTTCTACGTCATACTCATACTTGATGGTATTAAATCCATTTTGGCTCGTCTCTACAACCCTTCCCTCGACATCACAAATCTCGCTTTTTGAAAAAACACCGTTTTCAACTTCATGAAGGTGCCCTAATTCATCATAACGAAAATGTATTACCCTACCCTCACAGCTTTCAAGGATTTTTCTACCAAAAGTATCATATTCATAAGTGGTAGCAAGCCCTGCCTCATTGATATGCTCCTTTAAAAAAAGCCCTTTGTACGCCCATCTCTCCTCTAGATCACTTCGTTTTTTTGAAATCAACCGATGCTGAGCGTCATATTCATATGTTGTCTTTATCCCACCAAGATCTACAGTCTCTCTTAAATCTCCATTTAAATAGTACGTATTATCTGTCCTACTGCCATCGGGGTAGATTGTATAAATAAGTTTACCTAAAACACTATACCCATGCCGAGTAATTGCTCCAGATGGGGCTTTTTCATAGATGATATTGCCTTGTAAATCATATTCATACGTATATTCAGGGGTATAACTTTCGCCATTTTCATCCTCTAAATCAGGGAGAATTTTTTTTACACATTGCCCAAGGAAATTATACTCAAAACGGGTTGTCCCTCCCTTGTAATCGACCTCACAAATAATCCTTCCCTGCTTATCATAGGCGCTAGTGCTTCTTCTCCCCTCCACTTCACAAGCAATAGGGCGATTAAAAGAATCGTACTCAATTGTTTTCCAAGGCTCTCCCACCTGCTTAATTTTAATAGGATTGCCAAAGTTATCGTAAACATATTCGTTCTTACCACCGCAAGGAAATGTCTTAAAAATAACTCTTCCACAAAGGTCATACTCTGTAGATATTGAAGAGATTCCATTGCTCTCTTTAATAATTTGTTTCTTCTTGTTATAGGTATTGGTAATTTTAACAAGATCATCATTAATCTCTGTAATCATCCCTGTACTTGGATCTCGAGTATAGCGCTCATTTCTCTCAAAATGGCCATCATGGGTCCATTTTTCAATAAGGAGGAGGTCCTTATCATAACCAAAACGCTCTTTTAAAATTATTTCTGAACCGATTTTTGTTCTTTTATTTTTGAGTATATTGCTGTTTTTTATATAGTCATACTCGACAATTAGCCCCCCCTCTTCCCTTTCCTCTTCTAAAAATTGAGCTGCATTATATTTATAGTATTTTGTGGAGCTTTCTGCCCCCACCAACACTCCCTTATCGTTTACAGGAAATGTATTTGCAGCAGTTCCTGTAATATTTCCGTAGATGGTCTCTTGGATGACATTTTTATCCTTATCATAAGCAAATGTCTTTGAATAGATTCCTTGTTTATTGCCATCACAAAAGACTTTAGCAATAAGACTTCCCCCATCGCGTATAAACTGTTGAGAAGCAAAAGATTTATCCTCCTTATCATAATAATAAATACTGTCCAGCTCGTTGTTAAAATAATAATACTTTGTTAAATATCCATTACTATCTCTTACATATGTACAATTTCTATACCGGGTAAAAGTGGCAACTTTTTCTCCCCCTTCAAAGACTTCCTCCACTACACCGTTTTTTGGATGGTGCTTTAACCGTAAACAATCTCTATTTTCCATAGATATTGTTTCCATCCAACACTTGGTCGGCTTTTTATTTTTTTTGTATGTATATTTTTCTACAGGTAGTCCTGGTCTAACTACTTTTTCTAAATGACAGCGACCAACAATTGCCTGTCCGTGGTACTCAAACTTTTCCCCATCACTGGTTGTTGCTTGGATCTTAAATGTTGGATAATCTTTCACCTGTTGTAGAACCAGTTTTGCAAATGTTTTTGTCCTACTGTGATTCATTTGTTTGATGATTAAATGCTTATTTTCATCATCATAAGTATAGACAGTCCTTTGACCTGAAGCAGAGGTCTCCTCTGCTAAAAGGTACTGAAAATAAATTCCACTAAAAAAAATGTTGAATTTATCTCTCAGCCGCTTAGGTTTAGCTTTATAAAGACGTTGCCCACCATTTGCTAGATGAAGCCTTACGGTTTTATGTTTCGTATCAAAAACCATGAAATTATTAGCAATATTTGTCCGAAAGCTTTTAGCTGCAGATTGTTGGTTATTCTGTGCTGGTTTATACACATATCCATCACGGATTCTTTTACCTTTATAATAGATAACTTTTTGTCCATTTGATTCGATGATTTCGGCTGTATCGCCCTCTGTATATAAATGCGTATGAGAAAAAAAACTCCACTCTTCTGTAAACTGCCATTTTGGATGTGCAAGCTTTGTTAAATGGTAATTGGAGTAACTCCTTTGAAGGACTAATGGGACAGCACCCCTTATCACATGATCGACAAAATCTAGCTGCAATTTCCCTGTCATTACATTTACGTGGTGGCATATTACAGGATCAGCCTCCTCATTAAAAAGATCATCAGAAGCAAAAATTCCAAAAAACGGAAAAAAAACAAAAAGAAAAAAAAATCTTTGCATCAACATAAGAATCTCTTTAATAAAAAAAGATAATCTATAAAAGAAACAGTTTAGTTGTCAACCTAAGTTATTTATATTCAACTTAAAGCAAGAC
>CAMDFS010000084.1 GCA_945897715.1 Chlamydia trachomatis | reverse complement strand
CTGCTACCAAAATGAAAAAAAAGGAATTGAACAACATAAAGTAGATCTTAAAAAACCTTTTATCGTTTATAATGAACCTTTTGGGCAAAAGGTAAACGGCAATATATTATTAGATTTTATAGTAAGAAACGCAATTCTTTCCCCAAATGAATATAAGGTAGATCTCTATATTGATGGAGTTAAGATCCAGAGATTGTACACCCAAACTCCCTACGTTCTGCAAAATCTTCCGAAAGGGAAACATGAATGCCGATTAGAGCTTGTGGATCCTTCTGGCGCGGTTGTGAAAAACAATATATCTGTAAATTCAGCTACCATTTATGTTAAATAATTACAACCTAAACCTATAATTACCAATAGTTAGTGAGATGTTTTCGGAAATTTATAAAAAATTCCTTGAGAAAATAGAGTTGCTTTGTAAAGTCAAGCTTAGGTATATCTGTAATAATCATAAGGAGTGTATACATGAAAAAATGCGAACTTAGTCATAACAAGTGCTGGGGTTTTTTAATAACTGCTCTAGGTGCTTTCTTTTTAGTTGCTAATTTAGTACCCGGGTATGGGATGCTACGTTATTGGCCAATCTTTTTAATCGCTGCAGGTCTTATGAGAATGCATTGCGGTTGCTGCTTTAAAGGGGACAGAAGTTAATTTTTCGATGAAAATCGGAAAACACGGAAGATGTAACTTAATTGTTGCATCTTTTTTTTGCGAAAAAAAACTTTAATATTTCAATTGCCATAAATTCTAAAAAAAAGCAACCATTTGATTAAGGATTAATAAAGATAGATGGAATTCACTATATGGCAAAAAATAAGATAGAAAAAGATCCCACGATCTTAGAAGCTGTAGATAATCTCTCAAGCATGGCTGAACTTGATATTTCTGAAATACAAACCAACCAAAAAACTGGGGTAAAAACAGTAAACACTTTAAGGTGGCTTGATGCTGTCGATGAAAGAAAGACGCTTGAATCTGTAAAAGCCAATCTTAAAGTGGTGTTAAATTATTTAAAACACATTCATAGTAAGGAATCTGATCAATTAAAGGATAAACATACCCAAAGTGGCGTTGCCTCTATTATGGAACTTGCTCAAGAGGCTGTGAATAAAGTAGATGAGTATGCTAAGCAATGTAAAAAAAAGATCCACATCTCAACTTCAAAAGAATATATCGCCTTAATGGACTTTTATCACAAAAGTATAAAAAGCCGTTTTGAAAAAAAATCTGAAGGAGAGGAAGAAGATACCGAAAATTCTGTAGAAGATGCTGTTGATATTCAACGTCGAGGGTTAAAAGATCTAGAGAGTGTAAAAAGAGATGATGACTACGAATTATTTTACTTACAAAAAGAAAATGGCGGTAAATTCTACAATCCGAATCTTGCCCGTCACATTCGATTGGTTGCAGATTTTGACCAAATTATTACTAGCTTTACTGTTTTTGATCCCCTTACAAAAATCCCTCTATTAAAAGATGATATTGCCTTTCATCTCTGTAAGCAGATGCGGGATAGATTGAAAACAGAATTGGATGAGGTGATTAAAAATTCAGGTAAACACCGAGATGATCCATTGGTACAAAATATCTTTCGTGCGATGATGGCTTTATTTCTCTCAAGTAATGCAAAGAATCAATTGAAAATAACAACAGGAAAGAGCGTTTCAGGGTATTTTAAAGATTTCCAGATGAATATTCGTGCAGCCCTCTCCTCTATTGATTATAGAAATTATATCGACTCACCTCCGGAAGATGAGTTTTATGAAAAAATTCTTAATCTTTTGCATATGATGTGTTTTGTTATGTATACTTCACATATCAATACCACAGAGGCGGGATCACTTTTAGCGGTGATGAGTGGGTCAGGCAAAGAGGGTGTAAAGAAAAGCACACGCTCCTGTGTTGCTCTTTGGAATACTTTACTTGATGAATACGATACTTTGACATCAGTATTTAACTCATGCCCCAATGGTCCGTTATTTAAAATCCTTGATATAATGAATGAGGAAGAGGCTTTTTCTGAATTTGATCCGATTTTACAGGGGGATTTTCCTGGAAATTATTTTTCTATGAAGTATAAGGGTGGTGCCACGCAGTTTTTGAAAATCCCATCCCCGACAATGCAAACTAATATTGATGAGGCAAACCTCTCTTTTGAATTCAAAGGATTTTTAAGAGCTTTAGTACTGCAACAAAAAAAAATTCTCTTAATTAACTTTCAAGATAAAACATCTTGGAAAGAGTATGCACGTGCACATGTTGTAGAAGGGGCTGCTATGGATGCTGAAGTTGGGCATTGTCTGGTTGTGATCTCTTTTCCAAAGTCTACAGATTTCTATTTTCAAACAGAAGAGTATTTGAAAGTAGATAGTGCAGAAGACTTTAAAAAGATTTTCTTTAAACAAATAGAAGGAGAGGGGGATTGCGGCTTTTTATTTCCTAAAAAATTAAACCGTGCTCTATTTCTCCCATTTGTTAAAACAATGATTGATGAAATACATAAAACATTCTTTTCGAATAAAAAGACTTTATCTCGAAAAAACCGCCTAGATTTTATTGAGATCGGCTACCACCTTATGTATCTCTATTTTATAAAAGAGGAAAAGGGAGAATATACCGCATTTTCAGCAAAAGATGGCGTGGATATTTCTGCAGTTTCTATTGGAGCGATGTTTGGATTTTTAAAAATGTTAATAGGGGAGATGGAATGGAGGGTGGAGGATGTAGATTTTCTTATTGAAACTATTTACTCTTCAGCGCTAATTGTTCGAGAAAGGGCTCCTCAGATAAAAATTTTAAATCGAGCAGTAAGCATGCTTGCTGTAGTTACCGCTGAATTAGAACTCGATAAGAAGAAGGTGGTTAAAATCTTGAAAGATTTATTCGACAACTCCTTCTCATCGATGTCTGTTTCAAAAACAATTATCTAATGCCATTCTATCGAGTCATTTGAGTTGGAGTTCCAATTGGGGTTGAAGTAATGGTAGGGTTTTTACTTTGCCCTCCTTTGATCCTTCTTCTTACATCTTGTTGGGCGTTGCCTCCACTTTTATTATCAAGTTCCTTTTGGGTAGTATTTACCACTAGAGTAGTATTTACAACTAAATGGGTTGGTGTTAACGTGGTTACTACTTGTGTGTCTAACGCTAAATTTGCTTCAATTTCTTTTTTAATAAGGACGTCTTGTAATTGGACTATACCTGGTGGGGACGTTTTATAAACAAATGAGGCAAAAAAATCTTTAGCTTTGGTTGCTGGATTAACTTTATAACCTTTATTTAATAACCTTTTTTCAACTCGTTTAATGGTTTCTTCCTCTTTTTTTAAATTGCTTGGAAGTGCATCTATTATTTGATTAAGTTTAGCTTTTTTTAATCTTAATATTTTCAATGATTCTTTTACACTCTCAAGGTAAGTTGGTAGTGTTGATGCAATAGCTGGTACAGGTATTTTTAGATCTATTGCTTGTTCAAACGTGACTTTCATAGATGTTAAACAAGAAATACCACAGTTTAATGTAAGTGTTAGTTTTTCTACTCTATTTTGTAAATTTTTCTTATATTCTTCTCTAGAGGTTATTGCTTCATTATATATAGAAGCTGCTTTGTTAAAATCTAGTGGATTAATTTGCCCTCCAAGTTCTAGTGAGCGTAAATCATAGATTATTGCAGTCATTTTTTCAATAGTATGAGTTAATAAGGTCATATTATCTTTTATTCTTTTGAACCTAGGAGAATACTCTCCATGTATTCTTTCATAATATTCTTTTGGTAGTTCAGTATCTTTTTGGGTGAAGTTTAAGAGTAGATCTATTTTAGCCGGTCCTTCCATATGTATGCTCCTTTTTTATTTTTTTAATAGTCAGATTTAGCAAATTAATTAGTTGAATATAGTGTATTCAGTAAATACGATTAAAGCAAAACTTGATAAGAAGAGGTTTAAATAAAATAAAGATTTATTTGATCACCCCTTCTTATCGAAGTGTATTATCCAAATTACTGTTTAAAGCCACCTTGTGTAGACTTTGTTAGATAATTTTCAAGTGCGTCTGCATAGGAACGAGGTCTCTTACTTTGAGACCCTTTAGGTCTTTGCGTTGGTTCTTTTCCATTGTTACTTTCTACGACTAAAGTATCTACCACTTGCAATATAGGAGTAGATTCTTCCTGTTTTTCAACAACAACTTGTTGTAATGCAACTGGTTTTGGATTGGAAGGGTTAAAAACATAAGATGCTAAATACCCTACAGCTTTTGTAATACGACGCACAGAAGCTCCACCATTATTTAGCTTCGCCTCAACAGCTTTTGTACTGTTAAATTCATTTTTTAGTAGAGTTGGTAATTCAGCAGTTATTTTTTCTGCCTCTGCGTTTTTTTCTCTTAACATTACTAGTGAGTTTTTAACCTCATCAAGACGATTTTGTAATGCGGAATTAATTCCCTCTCCAGATACACCTACAGCAATAGCTTGCTCTAATTTGCCTTTACATTTTACTAAATGATCAATTCCAAATCCTAATCCAGTAGTTAAAGCTTTAACTCTTGCTTGTAAATTTCCTGTGTATTCTCCCCTTGAATTTATAGTATCATTATAAATTCTAGCATTTTCATTGAAAGTTTGAGGTGAAATTTTCCCTTCAGCCTGTAGAGTGCGTAGTCGTTCAGTTGTTTCTAGCATAACCTTAGTATTATATGTTAATATCCCAAGACGTCCTGTTATGTCAGTAAATTCTGGTGAGATTATTACTATTACTCTTTCAAGATATTGATTTTCTTCTTCATTTTGTATTGGTTTTGGAAATTCAACGGATGAACCCATGTTTATTGCTGTTGCCATATGTACGCTCCTTTTGTTGTTTTTTTTAA
>CAMDFS010000083.1 GCA_945897715.1 Chlamydia trachomatis | reverse complement strand
TTGTGCTTTTTCAATACGTTTTGAAATCTCTACTTCCTCTTCACGAGTTAGCAATGGCACAGATCCCATCTCTTTAAGATACATTCTAACAGGGTCATCAGAAGAGCCTTCACTTCTCTTGGGAGCAGCCTCGACCTCTTTTGCTTCTTTTTTACGCTCTTTTTGGCGATCTACTTCTGCCTGATTAAAAATCTGGATGTCCATTCCACTTAAAAAAATCAATATCTGATCAATTTCTTCTGCGGAATCAAAACTCATCGGAAGGATATCATTGATCTCTTCGTATGTAATGTACCCTTGATCTTTTGAGATTGCAACAATCTCTTCAATCTTCTGTTGATATTGAGGATCAAACGTTTTTGCATTCTGAGAATCGGACATAAAAACCTATACCCATAGAGGAATAAGGTCATTCTAGCATATTAAACTAATATTGTAAATTATTTATTACTATTCTTATGCACACTTGGCTCGATTAGCGACTTCTAAAAATGCTTGCAATTGAGAAGATCTTGTTGGATGTCTCATCTTTCGCAGTGCTTTAGCTTCAATTTGTCTCACCCGTTCACGAGTCACTTTAAAGTATAGGCCCACCTCTTCAAGGGTCTTTGGCTTACCATCTAAAAGTCCAAATCTTTCAATTAAAACCGTTCTCTCTCTCTCAGATAAAGAAGCTAAGACTTCATTGATCTTATCTTTTAAAATCGTATATCCAGTAGCATCTGATGGAGATTCAGCACCTGTGTCTTCTAAAAAGTCTCCAAATTGACTATCGCCAGTCTCTCCAACCTCTGATTGTAAAGAAATAGGATGCTGAGCAATTTTATAGATTTCCTGAATTCGATCGGTACTAATCCCTAATATCTTGGAAAGCTCATCCGGAGATGGTTCCCTTCCTGTTTCCATCATCAACCGTTTTGCCCCTCTAAGGACTTTATTGATGGTCTCAATCATGTGAACAGGGATTCGAATAGTTCTTGCTTGATCTGAGATTGCTCGTTGTACAGCCTGTCTTATCCACCACGTGGCATAAGTAGAAAACTTATATCCGCGCCGATACTCAAATTTTTCAACAGCCTTCATAAGTCCCATGTTTCCCTCTTGGATCAAGTCCAAGAATGAAAGACCCCGATTGGTAAACTTCTTGGCAATGGAGATAACTAAACGAAGATTTGATTCCACCATCTCTTTTTTTGCTTCCTGGCTTTTATCAATCCATCTCTTTAACATTCGAATATCTTTTTTAAATTCATTTAAAGAGCGGCCAGCTGCAAGTTCCTTTTTACGGAGCTTTTGCTTCACTGAATATAATTTAGCCTTTGCAAATCGGTTTTTCTCAGCCCTTGGAGCAAGCTCTTTGATTTCATTTTCAAGCTTCAAAAAGACATCATAACTAGATAAAATCACCTCTCCAAAACTTTCAACGATCTCATAGCGATAATGCAGCCTTCGTAAATAGGAAGCTGTGCGAATGATACTTTTCTCTATTTCTTCAGAAACTTTTGCCTTTTCAACTTTTGAAACATTTTCATCTTCTAACATAAGAAGATAATGATAAAATTTTTCATCCTCATCTTTCATCAAGCGATGCAATTTAGGGAGCAATGCATAAAAATGATTTTTATCGAGGATCTTTTTTTCTATGACAATTCTATCAAATCTCTCTTTACCTTCATTTAAAAAATTGATAATGGAGAGTGATTCAGAAACTGCGTACCTAAAACGGAGAATAATTTTTTCAGCCTGCACTTGGGCTTTTTCAATTCTTTTAGAGATTTCGACCTCTTCTTCTCTTGTGAGTAAAGGAGTAGAGCCCATCTCCTTTAAATACATCCTTACAGGATCATCAGAGGTCCCTTCAGGTCTTTTGATAACAACAGCGTCTTTAGCCTCTTTAACCCTCTCAACTCTTCGATCCACCTCAAGTTGATTTAAAATCTCAACATCCATCCCAATCAGGTAGATAATTATCTGGTCTAATTCATCTCCTGTATCAATGGACAAAGGTAAGGTATCGTTTATCTCTTCATACGTAATAAATCCTTGATCTTTAGCGATTGCTACGATTTCCTCGATCTTTTGATGGTATGAAATATCAAGCGTGTTTTGCTCAGACATAAATGATAAACTCCTGTGGAAGCAGGGAGTGTAGCATCTTTACATAATATTGTCTATCGCAGAATCTACTTCTTGGGCTAAAATTCTCTTAAATTTGGCTATATGAATAAAAAATATATTAACAACCGATTGCACCTTGCGGTACAGCTTAAAATCGCCTCCTTAATTGGAGACAATGCGTGTGTTTTAGAACATCGAGTAAAGGAGCATATTGCCGACATCTACTGGGAATCTCAAAACACTGTCTTTGAAGTGCAATGTTCTCCAATTTCTCTTAAAGAAGCGGCTCGTCGAACAAAAGATTTCGAAAAATTAAAGATGAATATCATCTGGATTTTACATCAAAAAACCTACAACAAAATCCATATGTCCCCTGCTGAAACTTACCTGGTAAAGAAAAAAAAGGTCTACTATTGCAATATATCTCAATCAGGAGATGGCATTGTATTTGATCAGGAAGAGGCAATATCCTTTCATAAAAGACTCTATAAAACTCCACCACAAGAAGTAAAGCTCCACCTTCCGCAAAGAAAATTCTTTTCAAAAAAGCTTTACTTTCCAGGGGATGTGCAAGAAACTCCCTTGTCACGAAGAATAGGTCTTCACCCCGATATCTGGAAGAAAAAAACACTTTTTTTTACACAAAAAATGCAGAAAAAAGCTACCTATTACTTTACAGCTTTGAAATGGATGATCTCTCTTGGCTGATATAGCGTTTTTTTAAAATGGAAAAATAGACAAAAATCCCTAAACTAATCAAAGCGTAGACCATCTCCTTTACAGGAAAAGTGCGTGTAAGAGAGACAACTGGATCTTTTACAGAGCCATACCAATAACATTTCCACTCTTTAACTTTCATCTGTTCTATTGCAGCTTTTGCCCCATCTTCCGAAAGATAAGGACTATCCTCAAAAAGATGCTGAGAGGTGTGCTCTTCTACCCCACCTGTGTGAAATCTAAAATCTGCACAAATAACAAAATTTTCTCTATCTAGCTCTATTACACCCCAATCAAACACCTGTACAGTTGAAATGTTTGATTGCTTCTTGTATAAAAAATATTTCACTGTTAAGCCTGCAAAAAGCCAAAGGAACGTGATAAGAGAAGCCATAACTAGAGCGGTCCATAGTCTTTGAGGGGTAATATTTTCTTGAATAATTTTCATAAAAACGTCCTTACAATTTTCTTTGACATAAAAGTCTATTCCCTCTTATACTCTGTCTTGAAAATAAATTCACTACAAAAAATTGTTTGATTTAATAGAGGTCCTGTAATGTCAGAAGAAAAAAAAGACGAAAAAAAACTCCCTAACAAGAGACCAACACCATTAAAGCGTCATCTTCAAGATGAAAAAAAGCACTTGCAAAATAGAACTTGGAAGAGAAGAATCCAGACAGCTCGTGCCCAATTCTTGAAAGAGGAATCTACAGAGGGAAAAACTCCAATGCTTAATACTTTTTTCAGCCTTTTAGATAAAGCTGTTAAGAATAAAGTAATCAAGAAGGGAAAAGCATCTCGCCTAAAATCCCGTTTTGCTAAGAAAGTCTAGTAGGTTGCAATTAGGTTAAAGTAAAAACGCACTCTAGAATCATAGGTTGCGTCAAAAGGGACATCCCCTAATCTTATTCCTAAATCAAATCGTGCATAGAGATTATTTGCTATATCATATCTTATCCCAGGCCCTATGCCTGCTAGAAAGTAGTAGGCTGGCTGATTCACTTGTGGGTGGTAAATCCATCCATTAGCAACATCAAAGAACGCCACACCACATAGTTTATCCCATTTACGGTATTTTTGATTAATATACTGAAAAAGAGATACTTTAGGGGTTCTTACATCAAAGTTGAGAATGAAAGCATTATCAGCATTCACTTCACGATCTACATACCCTCTTACACTATCAATTCCTCCAAGTCCAAACTGCTCAATTGGAATAAGAGCGTCAGAGGAAACTTGTCCCTGTAAGCGAACTTTTGCCGCAAAGGCATCGTTATTATCCTCTTGATAAGTATACTTTGCAAATCCTCTAAGTATGAAATACAGTGGATTAGAATTCGGCCTAAGAGCACTATAGGCAGCATTAGACATAGTATCTCCTATCTGCCAAGGTTGGGCAAACATAGAGGCTACCCCACTTATTTGATGCTCATCAAATTTTAGACCCCCTTTATAATCTACAGCAAGTTGAAAAATGGTTACAGGGAGACTAGAGATATTTAATTCATTAACGATAAAATCATTGTTAGTTGACTTATAATCAAGACCAAAATTGATGTTTTGATGCATTTTTAAAGATTGCGGAAGGTGAAGGTCGTACCTTCCAGATAACTGCCATGACTGTCCTACTGTTAACACTATAGGCAAAGAAACATCTTCCGGTTGAATTCTAGAATACCCTCCCCAAAATCGCAAACTATCATCATTTGGAAGGGGCGCAGAATATTCTAAGGAAAAAGATTGATACCCAGAAAAATCTGGAGAAGTTGAATAGTTAAAGGCAAGGGATTGATCTATATCAAAAATATTACCCCAGTTAAATCCAATATAAAGCCTTGTATACTCTGTGATTCTAAACCCTGTATTGTCGGCACCAGCATAAAAATTGATGGGCTTTTTATCCTCAACAACAAGTTCTATGTCCGTTTCTAGAGGGTTTCTGCCAGCCTTATAAACAATTTCTGCTTTTCTCCAGGGGCTGTTGTTGATCCGATTCACCCCTGCGATGAGCTCATCACTATTTAAGATGTCATTGTGCCCAAGGGTAATGTACTTTAGATATTGCTCTTTTGAAAACCAGTAATTCCCAGTAACTGTTACTTCGCCTACT
>CAMDFS010000082.1 GCA_945897715.1 Chlamydia trachomatis | reverse complement strand
GAAAAACCCAACTAAACCTAAGTTGATTGCGCCTGCAATAGTTACTAATAATGCGATAATATTTACTAAAAACATGGATACCTCCGTTAGTGTATACGATTAACAAAGCAAATAAGATGTTGAGAGTAAAGAAAAAAACGATCTATTTGACGATATACTCTCTATTATCTATACTACTTCCATGTCCACATTTAAAACAGAAGATCTTATACTCCTTGAAAGACTTGCTAAAATTCGCATTTCTAGTAAAGATGAGCCTCGACTCATTGAAAATATCAATAAAATACTTTCGTTTGTGGAGATGTTACATGAGGTGGATACAGAAAATACACCTCCCCTAACTCATGTAATCAAAGGGATGAAAGCAAAACTTGCTCAAGATGAGATCAAAGATCTTCTCCCTACAGAAGAATTTCTAAGTAATGCTCCTGATCGTATTGGGGGGTTTTTAAAAGTACCTGTTGTGATTGAAGGTAAAGAGGATATATAATGTTTTCACTCTCCGCTATTGAACTCTCTCAGAAATTTAAAAGGAAAGAAATTTCTGCCACAGAGATTACTAAAGCATTTTTAGAAAGAGCAAAAAAAGAGCCTTACGGCGCTCTTCTTTCTGTGTTGGAAGATCGGGCTTTGAAAAAAGCCTCTGCCTTGGATGAAAAGCAAAAAAATGGCAAAGCATTAGGCCTTCTTGCTGGTGTTCCTGTAATTGTAAAAGATAACATGCTAATTAAAGGTGAGATAACAACTTGCGGCTCAAAGTTTTTAAAAGACTATATAGCTCCTTATTCTGCAACGGTGATTTTAGAGCTTGAAAAAGAAGATGCTATTATTATCGCAAAAGCGAATATGGATGAATTTGCAATGGGATCATCTACCGCCACATCAGCTTTTAAGCGCTGTGACAACCCTTGGAATGTCGAGCACACACCAGGGGGTTCATCAGGGGGTTCAGCTGCAGCTGTTGCAGGAATGCTTGCCCCAATTTCTTTAGGATCTGATACAGGAGGATCTGTTCGCCAGCCTGCTGCATTTTGTGGAATTTATGGATTTAAGCCTACCTATGGTAGAATTTCAAGACATGGACTTATCGCTTTTGCCTCTTCATTAGATCAAATTGGTCCATTTTCTAGAAATATAGACGATTTAGCATTACTTTCAAACATTTTAACAGCTCCTTGTGAAAATGACTCCACTTCAATTCAAACTCTTTCTGAAGATTACTTAACCTCTTTAGATGGCGACATTAAACACCTAAAAATAGGCGTTCCTACTGATATGTTAGATGGAATTGATCCTGAGATTAGAGCTGCCTACGAGGCCTTTTTAACTACTTTACGAGAGTGTGGGGCAACAACTGTAGAAGTTACCCTCCCTCATAATAAATACTCCGTTCCAGTTTACTATATCCTAGCTCCAGCTGAGGCTTCCACAAATCTTGCTCGTTTTGATGGAATTCGATATACCTCAAGAAGTAAAGAAGCAAAAACCCTTTCCGAAGTTTATGAACTTTCTAGAACTGAAGGGTTTGGACAGGAAGTTGTGCAAAGGATTCTTCTTGGAACTTACGTACTCTCTGCAGGTTTTCAAGATGCCTATTATCGAAAAGCTCAAAAAGTTAGATATAAGATCTGTCAAGACTATGAAAAGGCCTTTGAAGAATGTGATTTGATTGCCTTTCCTACCACGCCATCTCCTGCATTTAAACATGGCTCAATTACCGATGCTATCACTATGTATAAACAAGACATCTTTACTATCTCAGCAAATATGGCAGGGCTGCCTTCTTTAAGTATACCTGTAGGATTGACAAAAAATTCCCTTCCTATTGGAATTCAAGTACAAGCACCACAAATGCAAGATGGATTGGTTATGAATGTAGCAAAAGCTTTTGAGTTGAAAACAGATTTTCATACCCTTAAGCCACCACATTTAAGAGGGGTTGATCATGAGTAGAGATTACGGTGAATTTGAGGTTGTAATAGGGCTTGAAATCCATTGCCAACTTAATACAAAAACAAAACTCTTTGGAAGAGAACCAAATAAATTTGGTGCTGAGCCAAACACAAATATTGGGTACGTCGATACTGGTCAACCTGGGGTTTTACCTGTTATCAACAAAGAGGCGGTAAAAAAAGCGGTCGCTTTTGGATTAGCTGTTGGTGCAACAATTAATGAGACGAGTTATTTTGACCGAAAGTCCTATTTTTATCCAGATTGTCCCTTCAACTACCAAATCACACAATTCTACCATCCTCTCATTACTGGAGGATCCATCACCTGTGATGTAGAGGGAAAAACAAAGACTTTTACAATAGAGCACACCCATATGGAAAACGACTCAGGAAAACTTGTGCATTTTCCAGATTTTACCGGGGTAGATTTTAATAGATCAGGGGCTCCTTTAATTGAAATTGTCTCTGACCCATGTATAAGAACTCCTCAAGAAGCTGCTGCCTATGCTGCTACTGTTAGATCTATCTTAGAGTATATGGAATGTTCAGATTGCAATATGCAAGAAGGGCATTTTCGAATGGATGCAAATATTTCTGTAAGACTTAAAGGTGAAAAGGGACTTCGCCCTAAAGCTGAGATTAAAAACATGAACTCTTTTTCTAATATGGAGATGGCAATTGAAGCAGAAATTCAAAGTCAGATCGCTTTTTATAGAAAAAACCCTAATGATCGAATTAAAACAGGCACCTACCGATTTGATTTAGAAAAACAAAAGACCATCTTAATGCGCGCTAAAGAATCTGCTGAAGATTACAGGTATTTTCCAGAGCCAGATCTTCCCCCTCTTGTGTTAGACAAATCCTTTATTAAAGATATAAAAGATACCCTAAAGGAACTTCCATTAAAAAAACGAAATCGATTTATGAATGATCTTGGTTTGAGTGAATATTTCACAGATCTACTTATCGCAGATAAAGCTTTGTGTGATTTTTTTGAAGCAGGGTATAAAAACTGCAGCAACCCTAAAGCATTTTGTAATTGGGTGGTTGTAGAGTTTACCGCACGAGCTAATGATCTGAATATTCACGTAAAAGATTTAGGGATTTCCCCTCAAAACATTGCTGATCTAGTGAATATGATTGAAGTAGGTAAAATTACAGGGAAAATGGCTAAGATCATTGCTGATATGATGATTAAAGAGCCACACAGTTCACCTGAATCAATTGTTGATAGTGACACTAAATTCAAGCCAATGGGTGATCAGAACGCTTTAGAAGAAATTGTGGATGGAGTTATTAAAGCTAACCCTGATTCAATTACTGATTTTAAAAACGGAAAAGATAAAGCTTTTCAATTTCTTGTTGGTGAGGTGATGAAAAAAACTCGCGGCACAGCCCCCCCACCATTAGTAAAAGAGATGCTCACAAAAAAAATCAGTTAAATTTCTTCTAAAGGATGAAATTTAAGAAAGGATTTTTTCAAACCCTTCTTCGAAATATGTGTATATCGCTCTGTAGTGGTAATACTGCTATGACCGAGTAACTCTTGGATGACCCTCAAGTCAGCGCCTCTTTCTAACATATGAGTTGCATAACTATGGCGCAAGGTGTGTGGAGAAACATTTTTCTGTATCCCCTTCTCTTTTGCTGTAGCCTTAATATAACTCCACACTTCCTGTCTAGAGATGCGCTTTCCCTTGCTATTTACAAATAAAGGGGATTTTTTATCCTCATCACGTCTTTCTAGATGAATGTAATCTAAAATCTTCTGCCTTGTTTGCCCAGCAATGGGGACTATCCGATCTTTCCCCCCTTTGCCTTTTACAAATAGAGTATCTTTCCCCATATCAAAACAATTTAGGTTTACAGCCTCAGAGACTCTTAAGCCGCAAGCATAAATCACTTCAGATAACACCTCCCCAACACTTATCCCACCACCCTCCAAGAGAAGGTTTACCTCCTCTTCTGATAATACCTCTGGAATTAGCTGTGAGTATTTTGGAGTCTCTAAAAACAAATCTGTCCCAGTCTTTTTCTCCCCTATTAAAAAAAGGTATTTTTGATAAACACGTAAAGAGATCACAGCCCTTGTAATTGAGCCATCAGCGTAACCTTTATGGCGAAGGATTTTTAAATATGCTGTAAGATCTGAAAGGGTAAGTTCTGAGCAAATTTTTCCAGTACATGTTTCAAAAAGCTTCAAATCACAGATGTATGCGTCACCAGTAAGTTTTGAAAGCCCCTTTTCCACCACAAGATACAAATAAAATAATTTAAAGTCAGTCATTATTTAATTTTTTCTGACTTTCCTTTACTTTTAGATAAATAAGGTTGAAAATAGGGATTGCTATCGGGATAGCACATAAAAGCCCCCCTATTACCTGTAAAAGTAGAGTTGGCGCAAAAAAGACTGCTACAACTAAAGAAACGATCCCTATAACAATAGAAACAATATTTACTGCTAATTCTTTGTCATTAAGACCTTTTGCATCCTTAAGAGCACTTATCCAACTTTTTATATCTACAGCAGTGATTGTTAATAGAACTACAGCTCCAATCACAGCTCCAATAACCAATCCAATACCACCAGTAAACACAGCTACTAAAATAGTTGCTACAATAGCAATGACACTTAAACAAACTGTTACTATCGATAAAATTCCGTTTTCTTTACATTCTTTCATCGCTTGATTTATAAGAGATGGATCAATTGCTTCATTTTTTTGTAATCTTGCATATATTTCAGGGGCAGCAACCTTCAGCTCATTAGGATTTTCTGCATAAATTTTATCTAAAGTAGTTAAATTTTTTTCTAATTTGTTTAATATTGTTAAGCAATGCACCGCCTTAATCACCTTTGGAATTGCAGTCAATGCATATAAGAGACAAGCGACACCAGATGCGGTAGTTTTTATGTGCTTAGCTGCCTCAATAATCATAGGACCAATTGTTTTAATTGCATCTATTACAATCATCATAATGGTGGACAGTGTAGATATAACTCCAGAGAAAAAACGTGCGACCTCTCTAGTAAT
>CAMDFS010000081.1 GCA_945897715.1 Chlamydia trachomatis | reverse complement strand
TTTTTTAAAAACTTCCTCTTGGAGGGGTTGTACATGAAAATTGGGTATTTATATGATTATAAGTAAGTTAAGTAATTTTGGATTAACTACCTAGATTATAGATGGAAATCTTGCTTACTCTAACAAGCTTATACTCTACATGTTAGTATTAAATAGGTTAGGGTTAGTAAAAAAATATCGATCTTAGGGGTTAAAGCGCCTAGAAACCCTAATTTCTTAGACTTTGTTTCACTTAAAATCAAGGAGATACACATAAAAGCATATTAAATTTTTTAAAATTACTTTCATTTACCTATCAGTAGTGTTTTGAAATCAAAACCTCACAGGAGATAAAGTTTTTTTGTGAATTAGATAATATAATGATTCTTAACCACAATAAGATTACCCCTCTAAAGATAAGACGCATCTAAAACCGTAAGTTTTATTCATCGTTCCTGGGTTGTTTCTAAACCTATGTGAGCATCTCATATCATCAACCAAACTCTTCCAACATCCACCTCGTAGAACTCGGTAAACACCTTGTTTTGGACCTTTTGGGTTTTTTGGCTCTAAAGCTGATATTTCATAGTAGCTGTAGTCATACCAATCTTCGCACCACTCATAGACATTTCCCACCATATCATACAATCCATTCTTTGAAGGTGGATAACTCATTACCGGGGTGGTGTCTGCTGAGAAAAAATTCGCTTCCGATCTTTCAATTTCCTCACCAA
The DNA here is from genome assembly GCA_945897715.1 of Chlamydia trachomatis. Classification (GTDB taxonomy): domain Bacteria; phylum Chlamydiota; class Chlamydiia; order Chlamydiales; family 2-12-FULL-49-11; genus JAJACQ01. The sequence goes on along the minus strand of CAMDFS010000081.1, from coordinate 4,485 downwards.
ATGGGAAGATGTTTTTCACATTTCCATTTGTTGCAGCAACTTCCCACTCCGCCTCTGTGGGAAGTCTTTTTCCAACCCATTCAGCGTAAGCCTTTGCTCCATAATAACTTACACCAACAACTGGGTGTTTTGCATAGCCAGTTTCAATCATTAATTCCCCAGATTGCCTTTTAATACGGGACTCTCTTAACATGATAGTGTCATTATTAAGATCATCCTTTTCCCCTTCCATCTTGAGTAAAAATTTCAAGAATTGCTCATTTGTTACAGGATGAATATCTATAGCAAAAGCATTAAGAATTACAACATGCCTTGGTTTTTCATCACGAGCGCCTGCTTCACACCCACGTTCATAGGAGCCTGCTTTAATTTCAATAGTATCTATAAGCGTTGGTTTAATTCCATCGGTAGCCATTTTTTCAGGTCTATAAGCCCTTACCTCAGGTTTTCCCCTATTGTTATTACTTATATCAACATTAGAGACCTCTTCTGAGACTTTTGGAGCCTCCCACTTCATTTTCATAGGACTAACATTAAATGTGCGGGACATCTCCCCTATTAAATTCTTTTCGAAATCCTCAATAGATTTTTTTGGAGATTCCTTCTCAATAGGTATTGCAGGTAAAGAGGCTACTATTTTTGGCGCAGTTTTTAATTTTTCATAACTCATCTCTTTTACTTCTTCTTTCACCGCAAAGACCACCTCACGTTCTTCAGCTCTATAGCTGTAAGCAGATTTTTGTTGTGGAATAACAACCTCTTCAAGAGTAACCATGGAAATAGCATCTTTTATTAGAGTTGTTAAATTATCAACCCTTGCTGCTGCTGTTTGTGTAAGTGTTGCTTTAATAATCATATCCCAATTGACATTGCTATTTTTGTAAATAGAGCTTGGCATTGTAAAATATCCTTCAGGGAGGTAACCCATCAACAAGAAATAAGTTAGAACACCAAAAGCGTATATATCACACTTAAAAGAAACACTATTTCCTTCTGTAAATCTCTGCTCCGGCGCTAAGAATGCTAATGTCTGCATATAACCACGCTTTTGGTGTAAAGACTTCATCTTATCCTTGAAAGAGGCAACCACTGCTTCCATTGCATGGTTTAATACATAATTTGTCCCTAATATTGATGTGATCCCCACATCAGAAAGTTTAATCTTATATCCACCATCTTTTTTCTGTTGCAGTAAAATATTACTTAATTTTAACCCACCATGAAATAGAGGTTCTTTCATTACCCCATGTCCATGGATATAATCTAAGGCAAAAGCAACTTCTTTTAAAATCTGTAACACTTCCCCCTCTTTTAACCTTTCAGTACATGTGGAAAGATAGCCTGATAAGTTCATTGAAATGGGTGGTTTATAAGGGATAAAATCAGAAACAATAAACATCCTATCTCCATAGGAGGATATATTATGCACTGCAGCGATATTATCATGATCAAGTGATGCGATCTTACCGATTTCATTGCTAAATTTCTCTTTAAATGTAGCATCTTGCAACAATGTATCAGGAAGGAATTTCAAAGCAAAAAGTTTTTTAATAAACTTATGTTCGGCAAGATAAACTGGGCCTAATGAACCCTCTCCTATGATTCTTTTTATCTCAAAATCGTTAACAGTTTGCCCTTCCATGCTGCTCCTTTTTTACCCATTAAGTATATCTAAAACTGTACTTTAAAAAATACCAAAAAGTTTTACTAATAAGTACGCAGTTAAAAAAACCCCAACAAATGATGCTCCCCAGACAATGTTTTGCGACTTAAATATACTGTTGGATACCGAACCTTCTCGCATTTCCAATCCACCCAATCCGTAATCACATTTACTATCTGCCTCCGATTTCTCCTCTTTTGCAAAGGCTTCAGCAAACTCTCTTTCTAAGACTTTTAGATCTAACCCAAGAAAAATTGCATACTGTCTCATAAACCCTTGAATATATACTGCTGTAAGATACAGACTACCCCTACCATCCTCTATTGCTTCTATATATATACTTCTAATCGAGGTTGCACTTTCCACCTCTTTAATTGACAACCCAAGCTCACATCGTCTCTCTTTGTAAAGCTCCCCAAGTGTCATTGCGTCTGAAACCATCCTTTGCCCCGTGTGTTTGATAAAAAATAAGAGTAACTGATATAGACAATTACTGCAATCCTAGGTATTCTTATATTCATGAGTAATTGTTTTGTCACAACTATCGACACATCTTTAGCTGAGCAAATGGAGATAGATCTAATTGAGAAGGGCTGTCTAATCACCACCCCGCCCTACACAATTTTTTCTGCAAAAAAACCTGGTCTTTCTTGTTGCTTCTATACTTCTGGTAAATTCACCGTCCAAGGCAAGGATAAAGAAGATTTTATCCATTTCTATTTAGAACCAAAAATTCTTAAAAACCTCCATCACTCTCATCCAAAAACAAAAATCATCACAACACAACGGATTGGATGCGACGAGGCTGGAAAGGGAGATTTTTTCGGCCCTTTATGTGTTGCAAGTTTTTACTACGATCCTGCTCAAACAGACTTCTTATTAGAATTAGGTGTTGATGATTCTAAAGTTTTAGGTGACCATAAAATCAGCAAGATTGCCGCCGTTTTAAAAAAATCTTGTCAGTACGAAGTTGTCTCTATTTTTCCAAAAAAATACAATGAGCTCTATGAGAAGTTTCAAAATCTCAACACCCTCCTTGGTTGGGCTCATGTCAAAGCAATGACTATTCTTTCAGAACGTGTTGGTTGCAAAAATGTCCTCCTTGATCAGTTTGTAAAACCTCCATTTATGCAGTCCTTACTAAACCGTACAGGCAATACACAGATTAAACTCACAGAGAGAACAAAAGCGGAAGAAGATATCGCTGTAGCCTGTGCATCCATCCTTGCCAGAGATGCTTTTGTAAAAGGGATGGAAAAACTTTCTGATGAATTCGGGATGGAAATTCCCAAAGGGGCATCCAAACAAGTGATTTTAGCTGGAAAAAAATTCCTCTCCATTCATGGGAGAGGAAAATTAGATGAGGTGGGAAAAATCCACTTTAAGACTTATCGAGATCTATTTATCTAAAGAAAACGATTCAATAAAGAAGTTATAGTGATGCTCTTGATAGTTGTTGATTTCACACTCCATCGCAAGTAAATAAAGGGAGTTATTCGCTTGAATTGCTCTTCCTTTAAAATATACTGCATCGGTACGGATAAAAAAGTCCATTGCAGGATTTCCATCTACCATGATTAGATCAGCAAAAAGCAATCGGTTGTTTGCATTTTGAGAAATTAATGTATTAACAAAATGCTCTAAATTTCTCTTTGCATCTTCATTTTTAACTTCCCCTGGATACTTTGCGATAAGGACCATGAATACTTCTTTTCTTTGATGATCAGCAACATAAACATGGTAACGTAGTTTACTATCAGTGCCTTTCATCTTCATATCTTGCTGCATATGATCTGGACTTCTTGGAAAAGTTGCTTTACAACTTCCAGCGTCAGAATGCACTTCCTTCCACCCTTGAAATTCACCTGATTTTTCAAGGATAACTGTTTCAGCAAACAAGTTACCCACACTTATCGTAAATACTTGAGCTATAAGTAGAACGCTTTTCGAAAATTTTCTCATATATTATCCTTAAATTATTGAATTAAACCTAAAACACTTCCTAAAGCACTTCCTTCACGAGGATCTAACGAAAATGCAATCGCTACTATAAACTCGACAAAAAACGCGATAAGTAAAACTATTACCCCTGCTAAGATGTAATTCCATAAACTCATCCAAGCTGAAAACCCCTGAACCTCTCCAATAGTATGAAGAGAGGTGATAAACTCCCAAAAATAGAAGACAATCTGCACAAAGAGCAAAGTGGCAATTATTGGCGGTAATCCTACCATCACATACACTTGTGTAAATGTTACCTGCCCAAGCAACGCAATTAAAAACATCCATGAAAGAAGGACAAATATCTCAGGAACTCTTGCATAGGCAGTAGCTGAAAATAACTGCCGATAGGTCCCATTACCTTTGAATAATTTCCCTGCCCAATAGATAAAAAATGTAAATAGATACATTATAATATATCCTACAGGGATTGCTAAAATTACTGCTGCTAAAACAATCCATCCATAAGGAAAATAGAAACTTAACTGAAAACCTGTAGCCTGCCTCATTAGATAGACCATTCCTATAACCCATGCTAGAAAAATTGGCATCTTACCCACTTTTTCTTTAGGTAATGTTCTAATATACCCTCTCGGATCAACCATAACTTTAAAAATACTTCTTTTCATAAAACAACCAATTTATGTCTATAAATCGGAACATAATTACAAGTTTATTATTAAACAATCAAAATTTTTATTATTCCTTAACAACTTCCTGAAGAGTCACAACTTCAGTGTATAAAGAAATCTTTATTATCCGCTTACAAATAAGCAGTGATCTAGAGAAATAAATTAATTTAACCATAAAGATGCCAAAAC
>CAMDFS010000080.1 GCA_945897715.1 Chlamydia trachomatis | reverse complement strand
GTTTGTCCAGCAAACTGGCATGAAGGAGATAAAGGTTTCAAAACAAACAAAAAAGATCTAAATACATACTTTTCTGAAGAAAATTAATCTTTTAAAAGGGTTTCTATTTCTAATTTGGAGGTTGTATTGATGATCGCTTTTACAAAATCCTCCTCATAAGGCTTATCATTTTTTATTGGCATATAGGGAGCCCCTAATAAAAAGCCATTTGTTGTTACGTAGATTTCATGTGGATAGATGATCAAATTTAAAGGGAGAGCTAAATTTGCGCGAAACTTTTGTAGGGTATTGGTTTTAGGAAATGCACCATATAATGCTTTGAAATCTAGCAGGGATAAACCTGCAGGACGTTGTAAAATGAGAGTTTTAAATGGGGCCTCTCCCTTAAATATTTCCATATTTCTATCAAAATCAACAATAATATGACGTTGTTTTTCTTCGGCAAAAAAATGAGCTCTTGTAAGGACCTTCTTTTCATTTATAAAGTGAAAGAGTGTGAACTCATCCCCTTCATAGCTTTCTGCAGGGTTATGCTCTTGCAGGGCACTATAAAGGTCAGAATTTGTCTTTACTTCAATAAAGGTATGAAAACCTAAAGAGAGTAGGCTTTTTGCATATGTATAGAGATTCAAGAGATAAAACTGCTTCCCCGTATATGCGCTCTCTCCAAGAATTGTGACCACATCAAAATAGCAACAGGAAGAAAGGCTCTTAAGATCAGCTTTTCCGAGCCGTTTATTGATAAGAATGGGAATGTTCTCTTTTTTTGAATCAACACATTTTTCTAAAAGGGTGTTAGAAAGCGATCGAGAGTGGGGATTATTATCTTCCACCATAATTACTTTTGCATTTTTAAATCGATTAGATAAATCAAATGCAAAGGCTCCATCATTAGCTCCAATGTTGAATACGGTAAATTCTCGAGTAAATTTACTGCAAAGAGCATCTATTTCTTCTATTGATGCAAAAAGGGAGGCATATCCAAACAAAAGGAGGAGTATCTTTTTCATAGGGTACAACGATAGAGGAAAAAACTATTGCTTGGAAGTGTTTTTTTCTATCTCTAAGAGACGATTATATTTACAGATTCTCTCAGAGCGCGACATAGACCCTGTTTTAATCATTTTTGCCCCTGTGGCAATACTCAAATCAGCAATAAATGAGTCTTCAGTATCTCCTGACCTATGAGAAATAATACACTCGTAGTTATGATCTTTTGCATAGGAAATAGTATCAATAGTCTCTGTTACCGTCCCAATTTGATTTGGTTTAATCAAAATGGCATTTGCCACCCTCTCTTTCACCCCACGTTCAAGAAATTTTTTATTGGTAACAAAGATATCATCGCCCACAATTTGTATACTATTACACTCCTTTGTAAGCGCTCTCCAGCCCTCCCAATCATTTTCATCAAGGCCATCTTCAATGGATGTAATGGGATATTTTCCAATAAGCTCCTTTAAATAGGCTATTTGCTGATTACTTGTGCGCGTCCCCTTTTCTGGATGGTGCTTAGAAATGAAGTATCCATCATTTTCATGGAAATTTGATGCAGCACAATCTAAACTGATAGATATTTGTTTTGATGGCTTATAATGGGCCTTTTCAATTGCCTCAATGATTAGCTCTAACACCTCCTCTTCTGAAGAAAGGTTTGGGGCAAAGCCGCCCTCATCACCAACAGAGGTGATATACCCTTTTCTTTCTAGGATTTTTTTTAGAGCATGAAATACTTCTGAACCCGCCCGTATTTTTTCCGTAAAAGAGTTAAATCCATGAGGGTTTATCATAAACTCTTGAAATGTAATATTGTTGTTTGCGTGAACCCCACCATTGATGATATTCATCATGGGTGTGGGAAAAATGATTTGCTTTGCTCCTAAATACCGATATAAGGGTTTCCCTTGAATGTTTGCCGCACACCTTGCTACTGCCATCGAGATGGCTAAAATGGCATTGGCACCAAGAGTAGATTTATCTTCAGAATGATCAAGATTGATCATGATCTCATCGATTTTTTTTTGATCGAACAGATCTTTACCCATCAAGGCCTTCTTCAAGGGCCCTTCAATATTAGCAATGGCTTTTAAAACACCTTTGCCATCATAACGACGGGGATCATTATCACGTAACTCAAAAGCCTCATGCTCCCCTTTTGAGGCGCCCGAAGGGACAATTGCAAAACCTGAAAAGCCGCTTTTACTAATTACCCTGCAACCAACTGTTGGGTTACCCCTAGAATCGAGCAATTCATAGCCAATTATATCAAATATTACACTCATATAACTGGACCGTATCACATTCTTCTTTTTGTGAAGTCTTTTTTATTAATACACTGAGTCTTTGTGTAAAACGGCGTTTATGATCGCCTGGTGGGAGGAAAAACGGATAAGGGGAATGAGATTTTTTTCAGCAGCATTTTTTACTGAACAGCCTGGTTCATGGGTGTGTGTACAGGTTCGGAATTTGCAGGCACCTAACGGCTCGCATAAATCGGAGAAATATTCTGCTACATCAAGGGCTGAAAGATCAAATACGGAAAAAGAGGCAATCCCTGGCGTGTCAATAATAAAAGATTCAGAAGAAAGGGGAATAAGGGATGAAAAAGTGGTGGTATGACGCCCTTTTTGAATCTTTTCTGAGATGGTCCCTACTCTGAGCTCTTTTCCTGTGATAAGATTAATTAACGACGTCTTTCCAGTACCAGAAGGGCCTGAAAGCATCGATGTTTTTCCCTCTAGAGCCTCTCTAATACTCTCTATCCCTTCCTTAGTATGGGTAGAGACAGGGATGATGTTAATCCCAATGTTTGTGTAGATTTTAACAAGGTCCTCTATCTCACTTCTTGTCTCTGATAGATCGACTTTATTGATGAGGATAATGGGTGTAAGGCCCCCTTTTTGCGCCGCCATGATGTATCTGTCTAGCATTGGGATGTTAATGTCAGGAGATTTAATAGCAAAGGTGATAAAGACCTGATCGATATTTACTCCCAAAACTTGCCGCTTTCTTGGATTGAGGGGGTCTGTCCGTTGTAGAATTGTCCGTCTTTCATAGATTGTTTCAATTTGCTTATTTGCATTCACTTCGACACTATCACCTACTGCAATAGTCCCTTTTTGATTGCCTGCCTCTCTTCGGAGGCAATTTTTTATCGTGCAATGTTCAATAAGTCCATCGATATGCACATGAATAAACTTACCACGTATAGAAATAACCTTTCCTAGCATTGTCCCTCCGAAAATTCATAAAAGAGGATTGCCCCTGCTGCAGCTACATTTAATGACTCCACCCCTTTTTTTATCGGGATGGATACTTTTTGCCCTCTCCATTTAGGATTGAGCCCACGTGTTTCATTGCTAAGAACGATACAAATAGACTTAAAGTTTTTTAATTCACGACAATTAGTCCCCTCCATATCGGCAAGAAGCATTGTATGAGATTTTGTATCTAATTCTGTGTATGGCTCATAAGAAATGGGAAGGGAAAATACGGCCCCTTTTGAGCTTCGGATCACTTTGTCATTGAAAGGGTCACAGGATCCTTTTGTAATATGGATCCCTTCAAGCCCAAATGCCTTAGCGCTTCGGATTAATGTCCCCATATTTCCTGGGTCGGTGATCTCATCAAAGATAGCAATTTTTTTTTTAGAAGAGATGTCCACAAAAGGGGGGAGGGCAACTTCTGCTACAGCCCCTTGGATAGAAGGGAGTTTTGTAATTGCTTTTAAAATAGCTTCGCTACAAAGATAGGATTTTTCCGCTTTTAAAGAAATTTCTTGCTCTGAGAGGAGAGTTTTGATAGGTAGTAGTGAGGAGATCTCTTTTATTAAGATATCTCCAGAGATTAGGGCGCTTTTACACTGGTATCTATAAGATGCCGACGTGATGAGCTTACTGAAATGCTTTAAAACGGGGTTGCTTTTCGAAGATAACTCTTTCATATAGGATAGAGGATGGCAGATTATGGCTAAAAAGGCAAGCAGAGGGTTATCAGGGTCACTAGGTTTCAGGGTTCTTTCGATAAGTTTTTTATTCTTAGCTGTCCCTCTAGTGCTTTACTCAGGTGTTTTATACCTTGTGGATTACCGCCAATATGTAAAAAATCTTTTCGAAGAGGTGAATCTTATTCTAAAGGAAGAGGTTGCCTGGCTTGATGAAAAGATCACGTATTATAAAAACACCTCTACTCTCATTGAAGAATTTATTTTCACCTTTCAATTAACAAATAGTGATGATCGCCACAAGCAAGTTACCAAAATTTTACAAAAATTTACCCTCAATGAGGATATTTCGGCGATCAGTTACTATAAAGTCACCCCTGATGGACGTCTGATTTGTGAAAGTAGTACCCTTGAGAAGTATGTGGGGGTAGATTTTTCAAAGTATAAGACATTGAAGGAGATGGAAGATGACAAAGATAACGTCTTTGTCGCAGAAGATCCGCTATTTGGCACAAGTTTGTATATAGTAAAATATATTGAAAATGAGGGAAAAATTGAAGCGGTGGTCCTTACCAATATTGCAATAGATAAGCTGATCTTAAGGCTTAGTCTATTCCAAAAAACAAATTCCATTAACACCTCAATTGCTAGTAAAGATGGCATGGTCATTAGTTCGACTAGGAAAGAATTCGAAGGAAAAGTGTTTTCTACCGATGATAAAGAGGGAGTTTTGACAGTTGTTCCTATTTCTTATGTGGAAGGGGGGCATTTTTTTCGATTTAATGGGAAGAAGAGCTTTGTCACTATTTCCCTCATTCCAAATAGTGAGGTATTTTTAATTGTTTCAGTCCCTGAGTATCTGATTATGCATACATTTTTAGTATTTCTATTCAGGTTGGGGCTTTCATTTTTGGCGGTGATAGTTATTGGCTCACTTGTCACTTATTTATTCACTCGTAGAATGGGGCGGCCTATGCAGCAGCTATCCGATGTGATGGAATCTGTTGGATTTGGAGATCTAACAGTTGCTTATGAAAAAGATCGTTATGGTTTTGAGATTAATCATTTAGGGGAGTCGTTTAACCAGATGAGGGGCAATTTACAAACCTATATAGAAGAAGTAAAAAAAGAGCGTGGATTAAAGGAGTCCTTTGAGAAGGAGTTGCAAATTGGGCATCAAATTCAAAAGGCGCTTCTTCCTTCTAAAGAGATACAAATTAAAGGGGTAGAAATTGCTTCTTATTATTCTGCAGCAAAAGAG
>CAMDFS010000079.1 GCA_945897715.1 Chlamydia trachomatis | reverse complement strand
TCCTATCGTTCCTATCGTTCCTATCGTTCCTATCGTTCCTATCGTTCCTATCGTTCCTATCGTTCCTATCGTTCCTATCGTTCCTATCATTTCTATCATTTCTATCATTTCTATCATTTCTATCATTTCTATCATTCTTCCAAGTTTTTGTATTTTTCTATCTTTTTTATTATTTTTTTGTTGCTCAATGTAAAATATTCTATGATGAAATTGTTGAAAAAAGAAATAGATTTCTTTCAATTTAAGGATGATTTACGCATAGTCTCTTCATGAAATCATTTTCTTGGGAGAAATTTCCTGCCCTTTTTCTTTTTGCCTCTCTTCTTTCTGGTGCTCTTTGTTCTATAGGGATTGTTTATCCTGTTCTATTTGCCTTCACGCATAAAAAGCGCTCCTTTATCATTGGGTACATTTTTTTATCCTTATTTACTTCGCTGCTGTTCATTGCGAACAAAAACAACAGTTTAGGTTCAAAAGAATTGGTAACAGCTTACATAACTCCTAAAAATCTTAAAAAATCTAATGGGAAGTTGTACCTTTCTGCACACATTCCATATCTTAAAACAGACTCTCTTAAAGAGTTAGAAAATATCTCTTGCATTATTCCTCTGGAAAAAAAAGACCGCCCTGTATTTAATCAAGATTTCATCGTAAAAGGGACATTAAAGGCATCATCCTTTGGCTACTTTTTACAGCCTAAGGTATGGGAAAAGGTTCCTTCTACCTATTCTCTTACTGAAAAGAGGTATGGGTGGAAAAAAAGTGCAAAAGAGCTTATTAAAAGAAAAACATCGGATCAAGATGTGAGAGCCTACTTTACAGCTCTTGTCACAAGCAATATTTCCGATGCATTTTTAAAAGAACGATTTAAAGCTGCGGGGGTATTACACACTCTTGCTATCTCTGGATTTCATTTTTCTTGGATTATTTTTATTTTTTCCATTCCATTGAGCCTACTTTTTCCAAAAAAATGGTCTCTATTATTGCTTTTGGTCTGTGCATGGGGCTATTTCTTCTTTCTTGGCCCTTCTGCTTCTATTTCAAGAGCATTTCTAGCAATATCTATCTATTTAATTAGCATTTTAATTTCTGCTGTGCCGCTTCCTTTAAATGCCCTTGGATTTGCAGGAATACTCTCCATGCTCATTGACCCCTACTCCATATTTGACATTGCATTTTCCTTAAGTTACCTTGCTACCTTTGCTATCTTAACACTTCATTCTCTAATTGCGTCCCTTACAAACACCCTTTGCCCAAAGCGTTGCCCTAAAACACTTCTATTGATGCCATTTTTTCATAAAATTGCCTATTTTATTCTCAGAACGCTTCTATTAGGAGGAATTCTTTCTACCTGTATTCAAATTATACTTTTACCAATTTTTTTCATCTATTTCCCATTTCTTCCACTGTGGGGATTTTTTTATAACATATACTTTCCCCTTTCGATGATTCCAACCCTTATCCTTCTTCTCCTTTCCTTTATTTTCCCATCACTTTGGAGAATCAACGAAATCTACTCAAAACCTTTTTTAGAATCTGTCCTTTATGGAAATGGTTTTGCCTTCCTTCTGGTGAAGCTCCCTTATATTCACCCTCAAATCTTATCCCTAGCAACCTGCCTTCTTATTTTCTTTTGCCTACGACAAGAGCAAAAGCACACTGAAAAAAGATTGCTCTTACAAGATGAATTCATATTGACATAATCCATTATGAGAGATATAGTATTTGTATTATTTTGGCGATAGTAGCTCAGGGGTTAGAGCATCGGTTTGTGGTACCGAGGGTCGCGGGTTCGATTCCCGTCTGTCGCCCAATTTCTTCAGATAGCAGTGGTAAAAAATATTTATCCATCGATTTCATCACGAAGAATTCTTCGTGGGCGGCTGCCATCTGGTGGGCTGATTACCCCATTTTTCTCTAACATATCTATCAATGATGCAGCCCTTGCATAGCCTATTTTCAACTTTCTCTGTAAAAAGGTGGTGGAGGCGGTCTTAAAAGTTAAGACAATCTCCAATGCTTTTGTATACATTGGGTCTATTGTCTCTTCTTTATCACCAATTAGTGTGTCATCGGAAGAAATTTCATCAAAAGACTCGAAGAGATAATTGGTAGGGAAGCGCTCTAAGATATGATTAACTACTTTTTTAATATCCTCATCACAAACATAGACACCTTGACACCTTAACAGCTCAGCAGTGCCTGGCGCTAAAAATAACATATCGCCATTACCCAGCAAGCTTTCTGCACCATTTTCATCAAGAATAATCTGAGAGTTGATCCTTGATGAGACTTTAAATGAAATTCTTGTTGGAAAGTTTGCCTTGATAAGGCCAGTAATTACCTCTCGAGATGGTCTTTGCGTTGCTAAGACAAGGTGAATTCCTACCGCTCTTGCCATTTGGGCTATTCGAGCAATTGGAGTCTCAATATCCGAGGATGATGTCATCATAAGATCTGCAAACTCATCGATAATTGCTACAAGGAAGTACATTTCCTTAGGGATTTCCATCTCCAACGTCTGCTCAAACTCTTTATCGATCTTCCGTTTATTAAAAGCATGGATGTTTCTTACCCCAAGACGCTTTAAAATCTCGTAACGCATTTTCATCTCTTTTACTATCCACTTCAAAGCTGCATAAGCGCCCTCTGGCTCGGTTATCACTGGGGCAATTAAATGAGGAAGTTTTGCAAAAAAAGTAAGCTCTACCTTTTTTGGATCAACTAACAATAATTTCACCTTGTCAGGGGTACAATTCATTAAAATGGACATGATCATCGTGTTGATGCATACAGATTTTCCAGAACCTGTCGCCCCGGCAATGATGCAATGAGGCATCTTTGTTAAATCACACATGACATCCTCACCACGCACTGTTTTTCCAAGTAGGACTGGAATATGATGCTTTGTGGGAAGGCGTCTATAGGAATTCAACATATCCTTAAATCCCACCTCTTGAGGAATAGAAGAAGGAATTTCTACACCAACTGCTGCCTTTCCAGGAATTGGGGCAATGATACGAATTGATCTTGCCTGTAAATTCAAGGCAATATCATTTTCAAGGGCTTTAATTTTTTGTACCTTTACCCCAATTGCTGGATGGACCTCAAAAGAGGTAATTGTTGGGCCCGAATGAATATGCCCCACCTTTGCTTCGATAGAAAAACTAGCAAGGGTCTCTTCTAAAATCTGAGCCTTTTCCTGGAGTTCTTTTTTTAACCCTGTTTGATCAACCTCAGGAGTATTTGATAACAAGTCAAGGGGGGGCAGGTCATAATTTGATTCCTTTATTTTTCCAGTGGGTGCTTTATTTTGCTTTGCAAACTCTACCTTTGCATCGGTAGCAAAAGAATGGCTCTGAATTACCTGCTGTTTCTTTGGTTGTGGTAGCATTTTTAATTCTTTTTTCAGATCATTTTTTTCTGCCGTCTTTTGTTCTCTGCTCCTTCTTTCTGTAAAAGGAGTGTATGGAGGGAATACTGACGCAGCAAGAGGAGAGCTTCTCCCCTGCCTTGTATTTTTCACCTGTAAGAAAGAGAACTTTCTCATCAATAGGAGCAATTTTCTTAACAGAAGTACAATACTATCAGAAATGACAGGAAAAACACTCCATAACCTTCTGGTGATTTTTACAAAGCTTAAATCTGTCAAGAAAACAAATCCAATGATTGCAAGATTAAAAAAGGTAAGCAACACCCCTACATCACTTAACAAGTGCTGTAGGTTAAAACTTGCCAAATCCTTATACAAATAATAGAAGGGCACGCCCCCCAAATTATAGCGAGTATACTTAACAGGCATCGCTGCCTTGATGGTTACAGATTCTGAATAGACCCTCTCATATAGGGGCGAAAAATCTAGCCATTTTGTCTCAGCAAATAAATTAAGTAAAATGCAGACCGAAAATAGGTGCAAAAGTAAATAGCCACTTTTAATAGCCAGATTTTTTCCATCTCTGCTGCGTAAAAACTTATAACCAAAAAAAGTCATGAAAGCTATAAGAATATAACTGCCGAGTCCAAATAAATAATGGAGCGAAAAAGCAACGATGTGCCCTGTGAGACCAAAAATGTTATTTTCATGATGGGCATCAACAAAAGTAAACAAACATAGAAAAATAAACAGGCTCAACGCAATGATAAATACACCGCGTGCTTCTGGATGCGGCTCTTGTTTTTTCACAATCTTTTTTGGTGTACGAATGGCCCTTTTCATAAACTTCAATATAACATACACTCTAATTAGATACTATACCATTTAGGAGCGACTATGAGAGGAATTTGCCCACTATCCTCGGGATCTGAAGGAAATGTTATTTATGTTGGATCAAAAAAAACAAAACTGTTAATTGATGCAGGAATTTCATTTTCAAAACTTTCAGAAAAACTTGCTGAAATTCATCTTAAAATCGATGACATCGACGGTATTGTCATCTCACATGAACACAGCGATCATATCAAAGCACTAGAACAAATTGCCAAACACACAACAATTCCCATTCTCTGTAATGGTGATACTGCAAAAGCAATCTGCTCGGTAATTGACACACGCCCGAACTTTAAGATCTTCTCAACCGGAGAGCCCTTCACCTTTGGAGATATCGAAATTCTTCCCTTTAGCATCCAGCACGACACCCTCGATCCTGTGGCCTTCACCCTTACTTTTGATAATATCAAGGTGGGAATCTGCACAGACCTTGGCTTTGCCTCAAACCTTGTCGCTCACCACTTAAAAGATTGTAATTATCTTTATATAGAAGCTAACCACGAAGAGGCCATGGTCCACGCATGTGCCCGCCCCCTTATCTATAAAAAAAGGGTCCTTGGAAGACAAGGGCACCTCTCTAATAAAGCATGCGCCGAACTCATCGAAAAGATTGCGCATAAAAATCTAAGGCACATCTACTTAGCCCATCTCTCCTCAGAGTGTAATGCCCCTGATGTAGCGTTAAAAACAGTTGGCCTGCATATGGAAAAACATGGCATTGAGGTCCCCCTGTCCATAGCCTATCAAGAAAAGGTCTCTGAAGCAATTTTCTTTGATTAAATACTATATAATACTATAATTGATAATATATTTAATAAGGAGATATTAAAAATGCAAGCATCCATAGCCCAGGGCTAACGCATGAAGATTTTGCTTGATAGTAAATTGATTTAGAACGAAACTTTCTCTCCAATTTTACAAGGAGAAAAGTTATGATTGATATCATGTCTACATCAACTATATTAATAGCTTTTAATGAGCTAACTGATCCTAGAA
>CAMDFS010000078.1 GCA_945897715.1 Chlamydia trachomatis | reverse complement strand
GTATAAAATGCGTTATCATTTTTTATCGTCTCACCATAACTATTGATCAACATACTGTACATTTGAAAATTTGTCCCTGAAACCTCATTATAGATATCAGAAGGGATGGTAACTCTAAAACGTTTATTGAAATATGCACGCTCAGTAATAAGTAGATTCACATCATCCTTAGTGACATAGATTCTCTTTCCATTACTAAACAAGATAAGGACCCTTGAACCAGATGGACTCATTGGCACACCTAAATCTTTCAGTTGCGGGGAGTTTACATCCACTCCAATTGGAAAATTAGAGACTAAAAGTAATATAGGAGATTCTTTTTTTAAAACATTCGATGAAGTGATTTTTAATTTAGCGCTGGAGTTATATTTTGCACTTTCAACCTTTACAGCAGTGATTGCTGGGGTTTCCCCCACTAGGAGAGAAAATTTAGTTAAGAATAATAGACCTAGTAATACTTTCATTTTCATACTGACACCCCTGTTTTTCTCTTAATTTTTTCTACAAAAACAAGGATTAACCCTATTACTGATAAGAATAAGGAGATAATAGAGATAGCCTTAAGGGCACAGTAGGCTGAAACTTTTACAGACTCTCTAATCTCATTAATATCTAACCCTTCTTTAGAAGTTGTAGCTTGGTTTTTTGCAATTTTACTCCATTGCGCTCTAGCTGTTGGAGATAGTTCATTATGATGGGTGGTGATATACACCTGCTGATGATGTTGATAGCTGCCTGTATAAATTGAACCTAAGACAGTTATTCCAATTGTTGCACCAGTAAATCTCATTGTATTATAAATTCCTGAAACAAGTCCCCTTTTCTCTATTGGAGCTGAAGTGATGATAAATGAGGCCATGGGAGTTAGCACATGTGAGATACAACAACCAAATACAACAAGAGCAATAATTAAGAGAGGGAAAATGTTAAAAATGGTGAATAGAATCAAACATATAAAACTTAGAATAAGCCCACTAAAACCAATTGTCACTGGGATTTTTATTCCAAATTTATCAGTTAAATACCCAGCTATTGGAGCGGCAAGTAAAACAGGGATAGTTCCGCAAAATGTCCAAAATCCAGCTATCGATGGAGAAAACCTCATCCCATCTTGGAGGAAGATTGCCCAAAAGACCCCATTCATTAAGAGAAATTGGACAATGAAAGTTTGGATGTTTCCTACTAAAAAATTAATTCTTCTGAAAAGGCTAAAGTCTAGAAAAGGCTCGGTAGTTTTATGACTTTTATAATAGAGATAAAAAATTAAAGCAAAAGCCCCTCCAAGGAGAAGTGAGCCTAAAATCTCTATAGAAAACCAACCTAACCTTTGCCCTTCCATTGCACCAAGGGTTATAAATACTAACGCCCCTGCAAAAAAGAAGAGACTGATAAAGTCAATTTTCACTCTCTTAGATGGGTATTTAGAAACATATCTTAATGTTGCAAAAATCCCGAAAAAAGTGATGAAAATATTAATAAAAAAAGTCCAGCGCCAGCTCACAAATTGCGTCAGCACCCCCCCTAAAAAAGGTCCTAAAGCTAGAAATAATGACCCAATAGCCACAAATATTCCAATTGCTTTCCCTCGTTGATTTACTGGAAATTTGGTGATAATAATTGCTGAGGAAGATGGGGTAATAAGAGCTGCTCCAAGTCCTTGGAATGCTCTTGCTACTATTAAAGATAGACTACCCCAGGCCATCCCACCAAATGTTGATGCAATTCCAAATATCGTAATTCCTATAATAAATATTCTTCTCGACCCAAATATATCCCCTAGCTTTCCTCCAAAAATCACAAAACTTGCATTTACTAGGAAGTAGATGTTGATAATCCACTGTAAATTCACATCACTAATTCCTAACTCCAATTGCATTGTAGGAAGGGCTACTGGTAAGATTGTCGAATCGAGGAAAATCATGGAGATTCCACTAACCATTGCTAGTAATACAAGCCACTTATCTTTTGAAAATCGAAAAGGCATGATTCTTCCTGAGAGAGTTTTTTTTTAAAATATCATGAAAAGCATCTATTTGCACGACTTTTTTTAAATTAAGATTTTTTATTCTTTACTTTTTTTATCACTTACAATAAATTTCTATTTCGTTAATCAACAGGAAATATTGAAAATGAAAAAAAAAATCTTTTGCTTACTCTTTACACTTCTCCCTACAGTACTTATAACTTCATGTAGTAAAGCACGTTCAGCAAAAAAAGTTATCAATGGTATTCACTTAAACATTATTGAAGAGCCTATGACTTTAGATCCGCGTAAAGGCGCTGATAACACTTCTTCCACTCTTCAATCTCTCTTATTTGAAGGACTGTTGAGAATGACACCAGATTCTCTTGCAGCACCGGCAATTGCTAAAAGTGTTGATATTTCTGAAGATGAGTTAACTTACACCTTCCACCTGCGAGATGCAAAATGGTCTAATGGAACCCCTATTACAGCCTATGACTTTTCTCAAACCTGGCTTGACATGCTAGATCCCCATTTTCCCGCACCAAACGCTCACCTCCTTTTTTCAATATTAAATGCTGAAAATGCTAAAAAGGGTCTTATTGAATTAAAGGAGGTGGGTATTCATGCTTTAAATTATAATACTCTTGAGGTTATTCTCACCGCACCTACTCCATATTTTAAAGAATTAATTTCATGCTGCGTATTTTTTCCTGTCTGCCAACACCATGTACAGCAAACTGCTAATTGGTCAGAGGCTTTAGATAGGGATTTTGTTTGTAATGGACCTTATAGGCTGGCTAAGAGAAAAATTGGTAATGAACTCCTTTTAGAAAAAAATCCATCTTATTGGGATGTAGATTCTGTGGATTTAGAGCAAATCACCATTTCTATTATTGAAAATGAAACAACTGCTCTAAATATGTTTCTTAACAACCAATTAGATATGATTGGAATACCCTTCACAGGAATTCCTTCAGATGCAGTACCAAACCTTTTAGACAAAGGTTTGATTAAAACAACAGATCTACCAGCAACAACTATTTGTTGCTTTAATTTAGATAGATACCCTTTTAACAATAAAAACATCCGAAAAGCATTTGCTTATTCCATTAATCGAAAAGAGATTGTCGATAATATCACTCAAACAGGAGAAATTCCAGGAACAAATCTTATACCTGAAACACTTTTGTCAAATCAACCAGAGCCATTTTTTACCGATGGAGATGTCGAAACTGCTAGAATGTACCTAAAAAAAGGGTTGGATGAACTAGGAATTTCCTTAGAAGATTTACCAAAGTTAACTTTTTTACACGCCTCCACAGGAATCTACCCAAAGGTTGCTCAAGCAATTCAAGAACAATGGAGACGCGCTTTGGGAATACGGGTAGAGTTAAATGGATTTGAGTACAAAGTATTCTTAGACAAACTTGGGAAAAAAGACTTTTGTATTGGTCAGTGTATTTGGATTGTCCACTACTATGACCCAATGAGTATTTTAGAGCGATTTAGCATCAAAGAAAACACCAAAAACTACCCTGGATTTAATAACAAAGAATATCGTGATTTAGTTGATGGGTCTATCTTCTTTGCTAATAAAGACGAGCGGTTTTCAGAGTTGAAAAAAGCTCTTAATATTATCAATGACGAGGTGCCTCTAACTGCTATCTACCATTGGAGAAGCCCTTATATGCAAAAACCTTATGTGAAAGATCTACTGATTAATTCTTCAGGTGATTTTAACTTAGCAAGAATTAAACTCGATAAAGATAACCTCCCCTCTAATAGACCTAACCAATCTCTTTACAATTAAAACTAACTAAAGGTAATTTTAAAAAAAATGTTTACAAATAGTTTAGTTATTTATAAATTATCCCTTACTAGGACAGTTTCCTACATAAAAAGAAGACTCACCCATCTTTTTTCATTAATTTTTTTTATTGCAATTATTACCTCATGTAGCAAAACAACCCCTGCAAAAAAAATCGTAAATGGAATTTACTTAAACATTACACAAGATCCATTGAGTTTAGATCCTCGTAAAGGGGTTGATTACACTTCTTCAACTATTCAATTTCTCTTGTTTGAAGGATTGTTTAGAATGTCATCAGATGCTCTAGCTACTCCAGCACTTGCTACGCATTTTGAGATTTCAAATGATGGACTCACTTACACTTTTCACCTCCGTGAGGCTAAGTGGTCTAATGGGCAACCAATCACAGCCTATGACTTTTCTCAAACATGGCTCGACATGTTACATCCAACCTTCCCCTCTCCAAATGCTCACCTTCTATTCCCTATTTTAAATGCTGAAAAAGCTAAAAAAGGTCTTGTTTCTTTAAAAGAAGTTGGTATTCACCCTTTAAATTATAACACTCTTGAAATAACCCTTGAAACACCTACTCCATATTTTTTAGAATTGATTTCTTTTTGTGTTTTTTCCCCAGTATCACAAAATTGTGTGCAACAAAACAACAAGTGGGCAGAGGCATCAACCACGGATTTTATCTGT
This sequence comes from Chlamydia trachomatis, assembly GCA_945897715.1. Lineage (GTDB taxonomy): Bacteria > Chlamydiota > Chlamydiia > Chlamydiales > 2-12-FULL-49-11 > JAJACQ01. The sequence goes on along the minus strand of CAMDFS010000078.1, from coordinate 1,274 downwards.
AATGGCCCTTATAGACTTGTAAAACGCAGAGCTGGCAGTGAGCTTGTTTTAGAAAAGAATCCTTATTATTGGAATATAAACTCTGTTGATTTAGAACAAATTACATTTTCTATTATTGACAATGAAACAACTGCATTACACATGTTCCTTAATAATCAACTTGATATGATTGGATCACCCTTCACAACAATCCCTTTAGATGCCATACCAAGTCTTCTTGAAAAAAAGCTAATTAAAACATCAGAAATCCCCGCAACAACCATTTGTTGTTTTAATTTAGATAGATATCCATTTAATAACAAGAATATCAGAAAAGCGTTTGCTTATTCTATCAATCGAAAAGAGATTGTGGATAATATCATTCAAACAGGGGGAGTGCCAGGGACAAACCTTCTACCTGAAACTCTTTTACCAAATCAGGTCGATCCATTATTTATAGATGGAGATGTCCAAACTGCACAAATGTATCTAAAAAAGGGATTGGATGAATTGGGAATTTCTTTAAACGATCTGCCTAAATTAACTTTTTTACACTCTTCCATGGGAATCTATCCTAAACTTGCTCAAGCTATTCAAGCTCAATGGCAAGTAGTGTTAGGGATAATGGTTGAGTTAAATGGATTTGAATACAAAGTATTCTTAGATAAACTAGGAAAAAAGGATTTTTGCATTGGTCAATGCACTTGGATCGCTCAATACCACGACCCTATGAATATTTTAGACCGATTTAAAATTAAAGAAAACACCAAAAACTACCCTGGATTTGACAATAAAGAATACCGCGATTTAATTGACGGTTCTTTATACTTCGATATTAAAGAAGAAAGATTTTCTGAATTAAACAAAGCTCTTGCAATCTTAAATGAGGAAGTTCCCTTTACAACAATATACCACTGGAAAAATTCTTATATGCAACAACGGCATATAAATGACCTACTGATCTCCTCAGAAGGATTTTTTTGTCTTAATAAAGTGAAAATTGATAAAAAAAACCTCCCCCCTAACAGGCCAAACCAATTTTTATACAACTAAGATGCAATAGAAAAGGTTTTAATATTTAAACAAACTTAAACCATTGACCTGCATTAGTATAACTCAGTAAAAATGTATTTTATAAAAATAAAATAAAAAATTAGACTCTTTATTGTTTACATATAAAGTCTTATCTATATACTATCTATATGCAAAGAAAAACTTTTAACATTAGAATTCTTTCAAAACTTCACCTGATTGTTATTTTGGATTTTGGTGGTTGATGAACATATATTTTCCTA
>CAMDFS010000077.1 GCA_945897715.1 Chlamydia trachomatis | reverse complement strand
AATCCGGTGAGAGGCGCAGGTATACTGTCTATTAGCGGTGCATAGTTATAGGTTTCTGCAAGGACATCTACTGCAATATGCATTTCATATGCCATAGCTTCTCTTATCCTCTCTTCGATAGGGAAGGCAGAAGCATAGGAGGCATGTTCGTGCAATCCCTTTACATCAAAAAGCTCTTGAATTTCAGGGCTATTGAAATCTAATTGAGAAGGGGATTCTTTTGGAAAAAGCAATGCCTCTTCTCTTCCTGTAAATAAGGGGATTTGATAATCAATTGGTGCAGGAGCAGGCTTAAAAGGCTCTGGGGTTACTTCAGCTATGCCAGCAAGGGCGGCAACCGGAGCTGCCGCTGTTCCCATCGATGAAAAAATGATAACAACAGCTACAACTACTGCGGCGCCAATAATAATTTCGGTTTTGTATTTAGCAAGGAACTTTTTGGTTTTTTTCCATGCATCGACGAACGAACTGCAAAACCTAAAATTATAATAATCAACGTGTTTATGAAAAGAAATATCGCAGATATGTGTTTTATCACCGCTGCAGTTGAATGATTGAGGGGAATTAAGGGAAGCGATATCGCAGATGAGATTAGGAAGATCGCCGATTTGAAATTGAAAATCACTCCCATCTGTCGGGGTATTTAAAAGAGCGGCGATTGTATGTTGAAAGCATTGCTCTTCTTCCTCTTCTTCAAAAATCCCGCCAGCTGTGGCAAGGAGCGCTAAAATCTTGTTTACTTGAGCAAGCTCTTTACTTGAGCCTCTTTCTTCTAATTCGCCGGACTCCACTTTGGCTATTAATTCCATAATCTCATCATAAGAGAGCACTTGATGAAGAACTGTGCTTTGTGGAAAAGGAAAAGAGTCAATTGGCTGCGCAATGAGTGCTGGCATGCAAAGGAAGAGCATTAATTGGACAAATACGTTTCGTAATGTCTTTAGCATTTCATAACCATTTAAAGGGCGATATATTTTGAAAGAGCCAATGAAATGAGTTCAGAAAGGGTAACAGTTTCTTTTGAACCCTTCATGGCGTCATGAACACTCTTTGTGGCCTCTTTTTCTTTGTAGCCAAGAGAGATTAAGGCGGCAATTGCGTCAAGGGTCATTGGGGGAGCCCCTACATGAGAAAGATCTCCCAATTTGTCTGAAAGTTCAATGATGATTCTTTGAGCAGTCTTGTTGCCAATACCTGGAATTTTTGTAAGCGTTTGAACATCATTTTCCCTTATAACCTTTGCTAGATCCAGTCTATCTCCATAAGAGAGAATAGCAAGGGCTGTTTTTGGGCCAAGTCCAGAAATAGTGATCAGTTTTTCAAACAGCATCTTTTCCTGTTTTTTTAAAAACCCAAATAAGCGCATATTATCTTGAGAAACAATAAAACTTGTATGCAGAAGAACTTGACTCCCAATGTTAGGTGCGGAAAGAAAAAAATGCATCGGGGTATAAATAAAAAACCCTCTACCACCCACATCGATAATGGTATGATCCTTTTCTACTTCTACTAAACACCCTTTTATATATGCATACATTGTCTAATTGTAGATTTTAAAGATTTAAATGGGAAGAAAAGCTTTTGTCCTTGCAAAGTGGGCATGACAAATAGCAAGAGCAAGGGCATCTGCTGCATCATGGGGGATGTTTTCTGAAATATTTAGTAAAATCGAGATCATCTTCTGTACATGCTCCTTCGATGCATTTCCCGAACCACACACAGCCTGCTTTGCTTTTAGTGGAGTATATTCATAGATGGGGATATTTTTCTTAGCGCCGGCAAGCACTGCCATGCCCCTTGCCATCCCAAGTTTAATCGCACTTTGAGGGTTTTTATCAACAAATTGGGTCTCCACAGAAAGATATTCAGGTTGGTGTGTATCAATAATTTTATTGATCTCATCAAAAATAATCACATATTTTTCAGAGAGTATTTTTGTTTTCGGCGTGATAGTTCCATAGGCTACAAAATGGTAGCTGTTACCCACTATTTTAACCACTCCCCAACCAGTACAAGATGTTCCTGGGTCTATACCTAAAATTTTCATGTTTACGGAGTATACAGAAGATGGAGTTTTTTTTATGTAATAAAAAGGGCTACTGTTCCATACTGCTTAAATGTGGAAAAAAAAAGTGCAAAAAATCATTGTACAGTTACCTGGAACTGCAAGAGATATGGTGAATTCACTGCCAATCTTAGACGCTCTAAAAGTTCATTTTCCTGAGGCGGAGCTCTCTGTCCTTGTTCGTGAGAACATGTTAGGGTTTTTAAGAGAAAAAAATATCGATCATTGCATTGTTTTTAAGAAAAACCCCCGTTTTGCCCCTTTATTAGAAAACGGAGAAGATGTAATTACCTTCATTCAAAAACATGAGTATGATGTAGGGATCACAATACCAGAGTCTTTTTCTTCTGCCTACCTCTTTTTCCAAGGGATGGTTGCTAAGCGCATTGGATTTTATAGGCCATTTGGAGCATTTCTCTTAACAGATGTTGTCCCTGTAGGAAGTTATGCAAACCTACTCAAGCCATTAGAGATTGAAACCCAGCATTGGAAACCTAAATTATTTGCTCAGTCAAAAAAATATAATCATCTACATATTGGGATAAAAAGTTCCCTTGAGGCAAAATCCACCACCAAAAAGTGGCTTAAAGACATTACCAGTTTTTTATTAACAGAAATTCCCTCCTTAAAAATTTCTATTTTTGCAGAAAAAAAATATCGCAAGGAAATTGAAGAAATTATTGCGGATCGATCTTCTTCTATTGAAAATCTATCTATGGAAGGAGATTACAGCAACATCATCGATAAAATTCATAACTTTGACGCTCTTCTCACTGATGATATAGGGTTAATTGCAATTGCTGGTGCTCTTGATACTCCTGTTGTAGATATTACTGACCTATTGGGGAACCATCAGCTGCTCCCTGAAGATTTTTTCACTCGGATAAAAGATGTGATATTACAACCATTAAAAGATAGGGTCTCTACGACAACTTTTAGCGAACTTCAACCTATTTGTGAAGGATTTTCAATAAATAATAGATCAGCAGGTAATAAAAAAAACGTTGGGGTTATCATCCTTGCTGGTGGAATGGGAAGAAGACTTGGATTAGATCGACCAAAGGGTTTTTTAGAATTAGGGTCGAAAAATTTATTTACTATCCTTTTAGAAAAGGCAAAAGATGCAGATAAGATTGCGATATTAACATCCCCAGTGACCTATGAGGAGACAAAAATTTTTTGTGAGGGAAAAAATATCGATTTACTTACAAAAAAGGTATATCCTACAGAAGGGGGCGATGGGGTAAGCCCTGAAGGTAACGGGGCGGTCTATGACGCGCTAGTCTACTCTACGTATTGGAATGAGTGGAAAAATTTAGATATTATTTCTGTTATTGCAATTGATAACCCTCTTGCCGATCCTTTAGATCCAGATCTGATTTCTACAGAAAAAAATTTAGCAGTAATTGGGGTACAGAGGGATAAAAAAGAGGAGCGCATGGGAGTTCTTTGCAGGCACATGGACGCTTTAATTGTTAGAGAGTATTTTACTCTAGGTTCCTCAGGATTAGAGGGGCTAGGTTATAGCGGGATTTTTGCTGCAACACCTCATTTTTTTGAGACCGTCGCACAAAAGAAATTACCTTTTTATCGAATTCAAAAGCAAAACCAAACATTTTACGAGCGGCTAGTGATAGATGGTTTTAAGTATGCAAAAGACTTTGAAGTGATTGAAAAAGAACGTAAAAAATGTTTTTTCCCTATTAAAGAAAAACGAGATTTCCTTACATATTGTAATGAAATGAACCTTGGAGGCAAAGAAGTATGAAAGTGGGATTTTTAGGTAGCGGTATATGGGCAATGGCTTTAATAAAGTTACTAACTGATAACAGACACGATGTGTTGTTGTGGTCTATAGAAGAGGATGTCTTAGAGGCTTTACAAAAGACTGGAAGGCACCCCAAATTTAAAACGGTAGTTTTTCATCACCATTTAAAAGTCACAAGAAATATTGAAGACTTGCTCGATCAGGAGGTGATCATTGAATGTGTCACTGCAAAAGGGGTGCGAGATGTTTTAAAAAAACTCACTCTAAAAGCAGCATTACCTATCCCTTTTATCCTCTCCTCAAAAGGTATAGAAATTCATACAGGTGAAATTCTATCTGAGATTGCCGAAGAAATTTTGGGTAAAAATGCTAAAATTGGATATCTCAGTGGCCCAACACTTGCCGATGAAGTGCTCCTTGACCATCCAACTTGTGCTGTTGCTGGATCAAAACATAAAGATGTACAGCTATTGATTAAAGAGTTGTTCCAAGGGGATAACTTTCAGATAACAGGCTCATATGATCTTCATGGGGTAGCCCTTGGTGGAGCGATGAAAAATGTGATCGCAATTGCTGCTGGTATGGCCACAGGTTTGGGCTATGGTTTCAATACCAAGGCGATGCTGTTAACAAAAGGGCTCGAAGAGCTAAAAAAAATGGCTAGAATCAAAGGGTGTTTAGAGGAAACAATGGACACTTTGTCAGGTATTGGTGACTTAATTGTAACTGGTGTAACTCCACTTTCCCGTAACTATCGCTTTGGAAAGTTTATAGGCGAAGGGATGTCAGCTAAAATGGCAAAAGAGGAGATTAAGATGGTTGTGGAAGGGGAATATACTGTGAAGGCGGCTTATGAACTTATGCTATCTTCAAAAGTACACCTGCCTATTACTGAGAGTGTTTATAAAGTATTAAATGAAGGATATTTACCTCGGGAAGCGATTTTAAATATTTTACATCATAAATCCTGTTGAGAAAAACCTCTTTTCTATGCAAGTTCAGAGAAAAAGGAATCTTGTGTGAAGTCGTTTGATGATAAAGCCCCTCTCTATGGAGAAAAGATTGTCTTTGCAAAACAGATGGCTGTTTTTGAAAAGGAGCAAATCAGCAAGGACCCTTCTTTAGCTGAAAGATTTATGGATAATGCTGCTCTAGGATTATTTAAAATTCTTGAACAGAAGGTATTAGACTCAAGGCAAGTGGACAGGGTTGTCTTGTTGATAGGAAAGGGGAACAATGGAGCAGATGCTTTTGCTCTAGGGGCATACCTTGTGCAAGTGGGATTTTTAGTAGAGGCCTTTGCTTTGTTTAAAGAGACAAACCCACTTTCAGAAAAAAAAGCACAAGTCTTTCAAAGCCATGGGGGGAGGGTCCATCTTCTTGAAAGTATCAAAGACTTTGTCCTCTCTGATAACTGTTTAGTTATTGATGGGTTGTTGGGTACAGGATTTACAGGGAAAACTTCAGGGATTCTTAGCGAAGTAATTGAGGCAGTAAATCATCACAACTGTTTTGTCTTTTCTATCGATATCCCTTCTGGAGTTGACGGCAACACAGGCATGGTGGGGGGGAGTGCAATTTATGCAGATATGACAGCGTATTTAGGCGTTTTGAAAATTGGGCATCTGTTTGAAAAGGGGTTAGAGCATTGTGGACTGCTCCATTATGTAGACTTTGGACTTAACTGCACGTCACTATCTTCAAACTGCTATCTCTTTAATAGTAATTGTTTGCATTATAATTTACCAAAGCGGTCAAGACTTTGCAATAAATACGATGTAGGGCAAGTGATTGCTGTTTGTGGAAATACCCATATGAAAGGGGCAGCAGAGCTTTGCTGTGCAGCAGCTTACAGAGCAGGCTGTGGTCTTGTTAGGCATTTTTACCTAGGCGATGGAGCTGTTTCTATGAAGGAGGTAATTACCTTAAAGATGACCCCTCAAGCCTTTGAGCAAGAATTGTATCGGACTAAGGCAATAGTTATTGGACCTGGTCTTGGAAGAGATCAAGAAGCAAAAGATATTGTTACATATGTTACGCAAATACCCAACATTCCCATCGTAATAGATGGCGATGCCCTATTTTTACTAGAAAA
>CAMDFS010000076.1 GCA_945897715.1 Chlamydia trachomatis | reverse complement strand
ATTGAAATCCCTGTCAAAAATCTGGAGAAGGAATATGCTAACCTTCTTGTACCGTATTTTGATGTAGCTCAAGATTGTCCAACGGAGGAAAACCTGACCAGCAGAATTCGAGCAACAATTACCATGGCCTTTGCAAATAAAAAGCGTGCACTTTTGCTTAGTTCAGCAAATAAAACAGAGCTTGGGCTTGGTTATGGATCCCTATATGGGAGTATGGCAGGGGCCATTTGTATTATTGGGGATGTGTTAAAAACCGGTTGTTATGATCTTGCTCGTTATATTAATAGGAAAGAGGAAATTATCCCTGATAATATCATCAATAAGCCATGCACACGAGAGCTTTTCCACCATAGCAAAGATAAAGAGGTGTTTCCATCTTTTGAAGTAGTAGATTTGATTATTAAAGGGTATGTGGAGGAGTATCTCTCCCCAGAAAAGATTGCTGCAATTCATCATCTAGACAAAGAGCTGGTAAATCGTGTGATTAGAAGGATTTATATGGCAGAGCATAAAAGAAGACAGGCGGCTCCTTCATTAAGAGTTTCGAAGAAAAGTTTTGCTGTGGGGAGAAAAAAACCTTTACACTTCACCGGTTCTGCTCAAGAGCGTGTTTATTAAAGGATCACTTCTTTTATGTGGGATGCGCCGGTAGAGAGCATTAAAAGTCTGTCAAAGCCTACAGCTATGCCATAGGTTTGCTTTGGAAGAGAGAGATTATTTAAAAAGGTGGTGTCTTCAAGGTAGGGGGATTTACCCATAGCTACACGTTTAAGGTTTGCTTCAGAAAATCGGCGACTTGCTGTCTCTTTACACGATAGCTCAAGAAAACCATTAGCAAGTTCTACCCCATCGACAAAGACTTCATAACGTTTTGCAACCTCCACTCCATTTTCTACCTTTGTCTGAGCAAGGCTTGCCTCACTTGCTGGAAAATCGGTAAGAATGGTGTAGTTGCCTAAACCAAGAGAGGGTTCAACAAAGTGAGAAAGAATATAATGAGAAATCTCTTCTTCGGTATAGTTTTTTGGGAGCTCGTTAGGGGTATATTTTTTCATTGCCTCAGCATAACTAAGCATAACTACAGCTCTATTGCCAAGAAAGAGTGAAAGGTACTCGATCAATTCAGAAAGAAAAATTTCTTCTGTGGTCCCTATGCGGTAATACTCAAGCATAGTAAATTCGCAGTTGTGCCGAGAGCCATTTTCCTCTTTTCTAAAGACATGACCGAGGAAATAAATATTGCCCGAGCCAGAAGATAAAAGATCTTTCATCCGCAACTCTGGGGAGGAATGAAGATACCCTTCTCCTTCTACTTCAAAAAGATCAATATAGACATCAACACTTGCTCCTTTGTTACAAATGGGAACATCTACCTCTAAAAAATTTCTTTCAGAGAAAAACTTTCGTGTTTTTGCTAAAGCATTTGAGCGTAAAGCTACTTTACTGCAATCTAGAAACATATTCTGAAGTCCTAGTGTCGACACGAATGATCTCACCTTCAGAAACAAAGATTGGAATTGCAACCTCTGCCCCTGTCTCAAGGAGCGCAGGTTTTGTTACTCTGCCAGAAGCGGTGTTTCCTTTTTCCCCAGGGATGGTCTCTTTAATTTTAAGCTCCATAAAATTAGGTGGCTCAAACCCAACAACCTCTCCTTTGTAGAAAATGATCGCATAGAGGGATTCTTCTTTTAGCCAAACCTTATCCGTTCCAATGATGTCAAAGGGAATTGCAACCTGCTCAAAACTTTCATCATGCATAAATGTCGCACCTTCAGAATCTACAAATATCAGGCGCATTACAGATTCTTCAATATCAGCCAGTTCTAATTTTTCATAAGATTTAAAAGTTTTTTCTAGTTGTTGTCCAGTGCATAAATTTTTTAATCTTGTTCTAGTGAATGCTTGGCCTTTACCTGGTTTTACAATATCTGCTTGAATCACATTGTACGGATTATTATCAATTTCTAGCTTCATTCCTTTTTTCAAGTGATTTGCATCAACTGTTGCCATGGGCATTCTCCTTATGTATGGCACAAAGTATGCCATACCTTTAAAATAGATGCAATGCGTTTCATTGTTTATTTTCTAAAGCGTGATGAAATGAAACAATGGCAGCAATTTTTTCTTGGTTGTAATTGACTCTGTCATTTTTAGCAACAATGGAATCAAAGGAGCTATTTTTTCTACCAGTTGAAATAGAAGCTGTCAAAAACGAATATAAACCTAAGGTTGGGTGAGAAAATAATTTAGGTGGGTTAATGATCGTTATAGCTGTGATATTAGGTTGCCTGACTCTAAAAAGATGAAAAAGCCTTGCAAATAAGTAAGTGATCCAACAGTTTTCATTAAATCTATAAGATACTTTCTCTTTATGGGTTAAGAAAAATAGAAGTTCTTTTTCAAGGTAAAAGTGTGGGCCGAATAAAATAATTTGTGTATTTATTATAGACATAGAGGATCCCTTTTTGTTACTGACCTGCTGGAGAATTTGGAGTTGAGTATTTTTTCAAAATTGCGTCTATGTCTTCACGCGTTTTTTTTAAAGCTTCTACTTCTAATTTTACTAGAGTTAAAAGCTCTTGAGCAATCTGAAGCTCCTTTAGCGTCGCTTCAAGCTTGTCTGGAGCCTCTAATAGTGCTTCTAGCTTGATGTTATTAGCTTTGAATTGAGCATTTTGATCTGCAGTAGCCCGAACTAAAGCTATCAAGTTTTCATGTTCAGAGTGCTCATTTCCAAGAGTTTCTTTTAAATGGGAGAGAGTTTCTTGTATGAGCTGCTGTTGGAGGGCATGCTCCTTTTTTAGAGCTTCTAAACTAGATATAATAGCTTGTTGCTTCTCTGTGATAGCAATCTGTTCTAGATTTGCTGCTGTGTGAGTAGTGGCTGTTGCGTCAAGATTTGCTGCTGTATCTTCTAGATGACTGTTTACATTAATTGTGGTATTGATAGCATTTTCAAATACAGAGCTAACCTGATTAATAATTTTCTGTTTCTCTTCTCTTTTTTTAAATATAAAATACCTTACTGCAAAGCTTCCAAGGACAAGGGCCCCGATAATACCTGAAACAATTTGGATGGTAACAAAGATGGTAGCAAAAATTGGGGCGGTAATAAAACCTAAAACAATACATGTGAGGATAAAGATGGCAAGGGATATAATAAGAGCGATAACTCCAATTTCATCGAGTTTTTTGGAGAACTCTTCAAAGCATGGGAAAATTTTAAAAATTGTACACTCAAAGAGTTTTCTAACATCGGGGAAAAAATTTCTAAAAAAAGTAATTATTTTTGGATCGTCATCCATCCTTGGGGCGACAAAGGGCTTATCCGGTGCATTAGAAGTGACAGACATAGCAGACTCCAAAAGTTAAATTATTTGAAAGGATAAATTATAATTTTGTTTAGGTAAAGTAAAATTCAGGGAGTTTTTCTTTTCCTTTACTTTCTCAAGTCTTTTGTGGTAATGTTTTTTGGATATTTTTTAGGGAAACAATGACAACTGTAAAAAAACGAGAACATTTTGGATCGCAGCTTGGGTTTATACTCGCTGCAATGGGCTCAGCAATTGGATTAGGACTTTTATGGAAATTTCCTTATGTAATAGGGCAAAATGGGGGCGGCTTATTTTTGCTTGCATATTTTTTCTGCATTTTTTTTGCAGGGATCCCTCTATTTATTGGAGAGGTGATTTTAGGGCGTAGTTCTCAATGTGCTGCAATTGGAGCCTTTTCTAAAGGAGTTTCTGGACATAGTAAGCTTGTTATTGGTGGATATTTGGGGGTGCTTGCCTCATTTTTAATCATGAGTTATTATTCTGTGATTGCCGGATGGGGTTTAAGTTATATTTTGACCTCTCTTTCTGGTTTTTATTCAGGAAAAAGTTTAGATCAAGTGGGGAAAATTTTTGAAACACTATCCAAAAGTGGGAGCATCACGATTTTATGGCATGGTGTCTTTACTTTGATAACAATGGGAATTGTCCTTGCCGGAGTGCAAAAGGGAATTGAATATTGGTCTAAAATCCTTGTAAAAGTCTTATTTGTCCTTCTTTTTGCTTTATTTTTGTATAGTACAACGTTGCCTGGGTTTGCTCAAGCGGTACAGTTTGTATTTATTCCGAAAAGTGGATCATTTACAGTGCTGAGTATTTTGGAGGCACTAGGGCTTGCGTTCATGACGTTAAGTGTGGGGCAGGGGATTATGATTTCCTATGGAAGTTATGTAAATGAGGGTAATAATATTGTAAAGATGTCATTAATTGTTGCTTTGTCTGTTGTGATAGTAGCAATTCTTGCTGCATTAACCATTTTCCCTATCGTCTTTACCTTCGGGCTGCCACCAGATTCTGGTCCGGGTCTTGTTTTTCAGACCCTTCCTGTATTATTTGCAAAACTTCCTGGGGCAATGGTGATATCTACTCTATTTTTCTCCTTGTTTGTCTTTACAGCCCTTACCTCTGCCGTCCCTTTGATTGAAGTTGTTGCAACAAACTTGATGGAGAAATTTAGCTTAACTAGATCTAAGGCAACAGTGAGTGTCGCTGCTGCAACTTTTATTTTTGGTATACCTAGTGCCCTTTCTCGAACAGATATAATATTTCCACAGTGGACAGAGATTTTTGGACATAATTTTTTAGACACAGTGGATCAATTAGCCTGTATTTGGTGCATCCCCCTTGCAGGGCTATTTACTGCGTTATTTATTGCATACCGCATGAAGAAAAAGGTGCTGGAGAAAGAGTTTTGCGAAGGTGGAATGCCTTTGTGGTCATTTTATTTGTGGTACTTTGGAATTTCAATAGTGGTCCCTGTGGTCATACTACTGATTATTTTACAGACAAGTGGTTTGATTAATTTTGCAGCGTTTTTTTAAAGGAGTATTGTGGAAGAGAAGAAGGAACATTTTAGTTCACATCTAGGTTTTTTATTTGCAGCAATTGGATCAGCTGTGGGACTTGGAGTTTTATGGAAGTTTCCATTTACCGTTGGGAAAAATGGGGGTGGCCTTTTTATTTTATGTTATATTTTATGTATTCTTTTGATAGGTCTTCCCGTTTTTATAGGGGAGATTTTGCTGGGGAGAAAAACTCAAAAAGGGGCAGTTGCTTCCTTTCAGGTGTTAGATAAAACAAAGGGCTGGAGAATTGGTGGGATGCTTGGAGTAATTTCCTCCTTCTTTATTATGAGCTTTTATTCTGTAGTTGCCGGTTGGGGTTTAAGCTATATCGTGATGACTTTGTGCGATTTTAGTGCCGGTCTTGATGCAACTGGAGTTTCAAAGGTCTTTAATACCCTCTCTGAATCTGGAGGGATTTCCTTGCTTTGGCATGGGATTTTTACACTTATTACAATGATGATTGTATTTGCAGGGGTTAAAGAGGGGATTGAGTATTGGTCAAAGATCATGATGCGCCTTTTGTTTGTTATCCTCTCTCTTTTAGTGATCTATAATATGTCCCTTCCGGGATTTAATAAGGCGGTAGAATATTTAATTTATGGGGAGGCGGAATCTTTCAGGCCTTCATCGATTTTAGAGGCGTTGGGGCTGGCTTTTTTTACCTTAAGTTTAGGGCAGGGGATCATGATCTCTTACGGCTGTTACATGAAAAAAAGTGCTAATATCCCTTTGATGTGTAGTTTTGTCTCCATTGCTGTGATTATTGTGGCCTCACTTTCTGCGTTATTGATTTTCCCAGTGATTTTTTCTTTTGGATTTGACCCTTCGATGGGGACAGGGATGGTCTTTCAGTCGCTGCCGTTTTTGTTTGCAAAGCTTGCTGGTGGAAAGATGATAGCAGTGGCATTTTTCAGTCTCTTTGTCTTTGCAGCGATCACCTCCTCTATTGCATTTGTTGAGGTAGTTGCGGTAAACATCATGGAGCATCATAAGGTAGAGAGAAAGAGGGCTGTGATGATGGTCTGTGCGGCAACATTTCTTGTGGGCATTCCATCTGCATTTTCCGCCTCAGCTGGGATCTTTGCCGATTGGAAAGAGGTCTATGGGATGGCCTTTTTAGAAACAATTGATCAGGTGATTTCGGTCTGGATTATCCCCCTTGCGGGCTTGATTACATCCATTTTCTTAGGA
>CAMDFS010000075.1 GCA_945897715.1 Chlamydia trachomatis | reverse complement strand
GAGCAGGAGCAGGAGCAGGAGCAGGAGCAGGAGCAGGAGCAGGAGCAGGAGCAGGAGCAGGAGCAGGAGCAGGAGCAGGAGCAGGAGCAGGAGCAGGAGCAGGAGCTTGCGTATTTTGCTTCACTGATAGGAGTTTTATCGCCCAGCAGGTGATTAGGGGAATAATAATACCGAGTGCAATAATTGCTAGGATGGCAGCAACGATAAATCCCACTTTTTCTGCTAAAGGGTCCTTGCTCTCAGCCTTTGCCAGTTCCCATGGTTTAGTAAAAAAAGTTATTGCTTTTTGATCAATTTCCATAATAATTATACCTTTAAAGTTGTTAAGCTTTAATTATACACAGTAATTAATTAAAAGTATACATCTAACCTAAGATTTATTGCAATTTACTGATTATAAGTATGATAAGGAATCTTGCTTACTTCCTGAGGCATAGACAGCTGCTGAAATATGGAGAAATGGACTTTTTGAAATAGGATCATTTAAAGATCCATCAGAATTAAAAAAATTATTTACATGATCTGAGCCGTAGAGGACTTTAACAACATTTATTGTAGGGGTAGCGTGGAAGGCTCTTCTATTGTTAATAACTAAAGCTTGACTATCTGATGTTATTACTGGAAAAGCAAAACGATCACGATGCATTCCCACACATTCTGTGGATATTTCTTCGGAAGTAAATTCAAGGTCCTTGATAAAGGTTGGCAAAGCATTTGCTGCAAGATCTTTTTTATAGACACTTACTGTGGGTAAAATGGTTCCAACGCTAGATGGTTGATAGATGACCAAAAAGGCATCATCTTTGGGAATTTTTTTCCAACAACTATTTGCAGCGAGAGTAATATCAGCGATTTTTTGGGCAAACTGCCCAGTCCTTCGGTCTTGATGATATCCACGGATCAGTTTTCGATAACGGACTAAAGTAACTCCAATTAACAGCCTGTCATAGGATCTAACTGAAAGTTTCTTTTTTAATGCAGTGGCGGAAAAATACTTTACAAGGGCAGGGGCAATCTCTTTAAAATGGGCTTTTATTGGCTCTGTAAGTGCTGTCCTGTCGTTTGGATTTGCAAACATTCTTAACATTTCCACTTCTCTTAGATCAATTTCCATATAGCCATAAAGCGTCAAAGATTCCTCTGCTGGATTAATGATGTCCGATGCTAGAAGAGCATGAAAGAAACCAGTGATTTTTGGATCAATATTTGAGATAAGGTGGGCATGTGGTTTCAGGCGCTCTATTTTTTCTGAGGAATCAGGGATGAAGTGTAATATTAAAAGGGCAAGTGTTGAAATCAAAACAACAATAAAAATCATTGAAGAAGGTTGTATCGGGGAGCTAAACTCTTCTGGAAAGTTGTTTATTTGACAAATGGGCTCGTTTAAGGGCTGCAATAATGAAAAATTCATAGATTTACTAATAACCTTGTTTCAATAATTGTATCTTAATTGCAATTAATTATTAAAGGTTTTTATCATAACTAACAACAACTTTGTTGTGAGATTGAGGGAGGCTATGATCTAATTGTTCATAAAGGGTTTTGTAATCTTTTTTGTTTAAAATAATTTCTATAGGTAAATGAGCAAAGGGCGCAATTTCTAAAACATGGATTGCTTCAGAAATAGCTGCAAGATCGTCATAAGGAACAAGGGTAGTTTCACCATCGTGAAAAAGGTGCACCCGCCCGCATTTGGCATCTAAGGCCGAATAAAGAGCTCCTTGTTGGAAAAGATCAAAGGAGGAAAAGGGGATTAAAGGGACATCTGATGCAAAAGAGAGCGATTTAGCAGTCATGACCCCAACCCGTGTTCCAGTAAATAACCCAGGTCCTGTACAAATTGCTATGGCAGAAAGGTCTTGTAAGGTAAGATTGTTTTTTTTAAGTAATTCTTTTATGGTTGGGATTATTTCTTTGGTTTGATTCATCTGAGGAAGGGATTTTTGGATCAAAATTTCCTGACCCAAGAGAAGGCAAATAGCGCTATCAGTAGTGCTTGTATCAATGATTAAGTATTTCTTCATGGAGAAGATTATACATAAAAAAATGAGATTTTGTCTGCTCTTTCTTGAATTAATGTGCAAGAGAGGGTAAAGTGTAACCCTTTATTTATAGTATAGGAGCAAATATTGTGTTAGAAGATGAAGAATATGTGGACGACGATGGGGATTTACCGACGCTTTTTGACTCAAGTGAAATAATTGAGGGGGATATCAACATAGAGGAATATCCTAAATTATTACCTATCCTCCCATTAACAAAGCGACCTTTCCCACCATCGCTTACAGTTCCATTAATGGTAGAAAAGGGGATCTATTTTGATTTGTTAAAAGAGATGTCCAAATCAAAACATAAGTTTATAGGTCTTATTTTAACAAAAAATGAAAAACAAAATATCAATGATGTCACTTTAAACGATTTATACGATGTAGGTGTAATTGCCCGTATATTGCGTATTGTCTCTGCTAATGAGAGGGGCGCACAAGTAATACTTAGCATTGAGAGCCGTTTTAAGGTGCTAAAGCGGGTTTCTAAAAAGACAGAGAAATATCTAGCAGCTGCAGTGTCCTATCATCAAGATAAACTCCTTCCCAAGAAAAAAGATGAGGTCCAAGCATACGTCAGCAACATCTTACAAACTGTAAAAGATTTGATCTCTTTAAATCCTTTGTATAAGGAAGAATTGCAAATATTTTTAAACCATTCTGAGTTTTCTCAACCCTGGAAGTTGTGTGATTTTGCAATCGCTCTAACCACAGCGTCAAGAGAGGAATTACAAGATGTATTAGGAACTCTTGATTTATCAAAACGGATGGAAAAGGCTCTCATCTTACTTCGAAAAGAGTTAGATATCGGAAAGCTCCAAAACATGATTAATCAAAAGATAGAGACAACCATTTCTAAATCACAAAGAGAATTCTTCCTAAGAGAGCAGCTAAAGGCGATAAAAAAGGAATTAGGTGTTGCTAAAGATGATAAGACTCTTGATGTGGAAAAATTTCAAGAGAGGGCAAAGACATTAAAAATGAGTGCTGAGGCAAAAGAGATATTTGCTGAAGAAATTGATAAATTATCCGTTCTAGAGGTGCAGTCGGCAGAGTATTCTGTAGTAAGAAGCTACCTTGACTGGCTAACGATCCTTCCATGGGGAATTTTGGATAAAGAAAAGCAATCCATTGCCGAAGCGAGCAAAATCCTAGATGCCGACCATTATGGTCTAAAGGACATCAAAGAGCGTATCATTGAATTTATGAGCGTAGGTGCATTAAAGAAATCTGGAACCAAGGGGTACATCATTTGTTTAGTAGGCCCACCAGGAGTTGGAAAGACAAGTATTGGAAAAAGTATAGCAAGAGCGCTTGATAGAAAGTTCTTTAGGTTCTCACTCGGCGGTATGCGTGATGAGGCAGAAATCAAAGGACACAGAAGAACATATATTGGTGCAATGCCTGGAAAAATGTTACAGGCATTAAAACAAACTAAAAGCAGTAACCCAGTCATCATGTTAGATGAAATCGATAAAATCGGGCAAAGTTACCATGGCGATCCAGCTTCTGCATTGTTAGAGGTGCTAGATCCAGAGCAAAACGTAGACTTTCTAGACCACTATTTAGATTGCCGATTTGATCTATCAAATATCTTGTTTATCGTCACTGCAAACACCCTTGACACCATCCCAGCAGCATTGCTTGATCGCTGCGAGGTCTTGAGATTATCTGGGTATATTGAAGAAGAGAAAGTCCAAATTGCTAAAAAATTCTTAATTAAAAAAAATAGGCTGCAAGTTGGCTTGAAGGCAACAGATGTTGCTTTTAAGGAAGAGGCTTTACATGCTCTTGTAAACAATTATTGTAGAGAGGCAGGGGTAAGGCAGCTTGAAAAGTCCATTAACAAGGTGCTCAGAAAGATTGCAACAGAAAAAGTAAAGGCTATCGAAGAAAAGGGGGATACCACAACCAAAAAAGTCGAAGTCACTTTAAAAAATTTAGAGACTTATCTTGGTAAACCAATATTTACTTCTGATCGTTTTTATAAGGAAGATTCCCATAAAGGTGTAGTCACTGGACTTGCCTGGACAGAGTTTGGCGGTACAATCTTGTATATCGAGGTAGTGGGTAATCCTGGAAAGGATCGATTACGAATCACAGGAAGTGCAGGGGAGGTAATGAAGGAGTCTTCAAGCATTGCTTTAACTTATGTGTATTCAAAAGCCGATGAGTATCTACCAAAGGGGTTTTCTTCTGAAGGGACAGAGATCCATATCCACATCCCAGAGGGGGCAACACCTAAAGATGGCCCATCTGCCGGCATTGCAATGACAACAGCCATCCTCTCATTATTAAATAATATTGCAGTCCCAGATAGTATTGCAATGACAGGAGAGATCACTTTGACTGGAAAGGTTCTCCCTATTGGCGGCTTGAAAGAAAAAATCATTGCTGCAAAAAGAGAAAATATCCATAAACTCATCGTTCCATTGAAAAATAAGAGAGATTTTGATGAGCTGCCTGCCCATATCAAGAAAGATGTAGACATGTATTTTGTAGAAAACTATAAAGAGGTCTATGAGCTAATCTTTGGGTGCGAAAGAAAGAAGCTTGGTTTATAAGGGGCATGATTTGAGAAAAGTAGGTGAATTTGATAATGAAATTCATGCAATTGCGTTTGTAGAGGATTTACAGCTCAATCATATCACCGCCTTAATTGAAGAAGATGGAGGCTCTTACGCCATCTGGGTTCATGAGGAAGGGCATATTGAAACTGCTAAGAACATGTTTGAAGAAGTCAAAAAAGATGGATGCAAAATTGTTCAAACAAAAAAAGAGAAAAGTTTTCATTTTCATAATCAAGAGGGGACTACTGCGCAAATTGCCTATCGACCCCTCATTACCAGAGTCCTTCTATTCACCTGTCTTTTGGTCTATGCCTTAGTACAGATCCAATCCAAACATGAGCGAGCCCAATACCCTGGGATGAACTCTCTGCCGCCGATAGCTAAAGCTTTGATTATTGAGTTCCCCAAAGATCAAGAGATGATCAGAGAAATCATCGATCGATATGGTTTGGAAAAGTTGATAATGAACGACCTCCCTGAAGAGGCAACACCATTGATTAAACAGCATAATGAATCGGTTCCTTGGGTTGGGGTTGTAAACATCTTGCTCCAACCAAAAGAGCGTCAAGAAAGTTTATGGCATGGGCTTTTTCTAACGCAAGTACAAGAAGGAGAAATATGGCGGCTCTTTACTCCTGCAATATTGCATCTTGGCCTACTTCATCTTCTGTTTAACCTCTTGTGGCTAGTAGTTCTTGGTAAAATGATTGAGTTCAATATGGGTCGAATCCGATTTATCCTGTTGATTGTACTTTCAGCAGTGATCTCAAATATTTGCCAATACCTCATGACAGGCCCCTTCTTTATGGGAGTTTCAGGCGTTCTTTCCGCTTTTATCGGATATATCTGGGTCAGAAAAAAAATCGCCCCCTGGGAGGTCTATTTGGTTCCAAAACAAAATATTACCTTCTTTATGATCTTTATCTTAGGGTTCCTAGGAGTCTCTTTTGTCAGCTTCTTCTTAGCATATTACAAAATTTATGAAATTTCACTAACAATAGCTAATACTGCTCACGTTTCAGGTCTTTTGTCAGGAATGGTTATCGCAAAACTTGGGGTACTTTCAAGAAAGATCTCAAGGTGAAAAATCCTTTGTTTTATTGTGATATTCATGCATAATTATTCCATTCAAAGGATTACAATAGATGAGCGTCAGAGATCTAACAATTTTAGGGTCCTCTTCCCAGCAACCAACAAGGAAGAGAAACCATGGTGCTTATCTTCTTAGGTGGAATGGGGAAGGGTTCTTGTTTGATCCAGGTGAGGGCACTCAAAGACAGTTTATTCATGCTGGAATTGCACCCCCAACTGTCACAAGAATCCTAATATCTCATTTTCATGGAGATCATTGTTTGGGGTTTGGGTCGATGCTCATGCGCTTAAATCTTGATGGAGTAGGACATGCAATTCATTGTTACTACCCAAAAAGTGGAAAGAAGTATTTTGATAGATTGCGCTATGGCACCATCTACCATGAAAAAATCACTGTCGTAGAGCATCCTATCGAAGAATCAGGGGTAGTTCATGATGACGGAGAGTTTTGCATTTCTGCAGAATTCTTAGATCACGGGGTAGATACTCTCGCCTTTCGAGTGAAAGAAAAGGATGAGAGAAAATATTATAAGGATAAATTAGAGGAATTAGGTA
>CAMDFS010000074.1 GCA_945897715.1 Chlamydia trachomatis | reverse complement strand
GTGAAGAGAGAAACGCTCATGGAAGAGTTTAATCATGGATATAAAGGGGTGAAATTGTTCTATCTCTGGCATTTCTTTATCAAGTATGTCGTTCCTATTTTGATCATAATCATTATCTTAGAGAAAAGTGAGCTAATTAGCATCAATAGGCTGTTTTTTAAGAATTCAGGTTTATAAATGGATTTAGGTTCTTTTACTCTTCTTCATCGTCCTCGCTTTCATCCTCTTCCCATGGTTCAAAAGAAATTTCCTCTACACTATCATCATCACTTTCGTACATTTCCATAGAAATACTTAAGGAACTATCAGGTTGCATCCCAGCAAGCTCTTTTAGCTCATTTAACTTGCCCGTACATGTAATATAGGCTTGCTCCCAGCCCTCTAACCCTTTGGATTTAAATGCATCTTGAATATGGGTAAAAAACTCTTCTATCAAAACCTTCTCTGTATTTGATAAATCTTCAAGTTTTAATGCAAAGAGACTTTCTACACATTTAATAAGCTTATCTTCTAAATCTTCTTTAGGGGAGGTAAGGCCATAAAAAGAGAGCAAAATCTCCTCCACAATTTTCATCGTAGCATCAAGCTTATGAACGCACTGCACCTGCAAAGATAAAATCACTACCCCATTTGTCTCCTCCGCCTCATTGAAGGGAACTGCAATACTTGAAAGAGTAAATCTTATCTTCTTTAATTCATCACTTGTATATGTCTCTCTTTCTACAAAAGCATCTAAAACCTCTATCGCTCTTGCAATATCATTTTTGTACTCTTCAAGA
Source organism: Chlamydia trachomatis (assembly GCA_945897715.1). Taxonomy (GTDB): domain Bacteria; phylum Chlamydiota; class Chlamydiia; order Chlamydiales; family 2-12-FULL-49-11; genus JAJACQ01. The sequence goes on along the minus strand of CAMDFS010000074.1, from coordinate 5,644 downwards.
TACGAAACATGCTCCAAAATTCGTAAAAAATAGACCTGCTTCTTGATCTCCTTTTCACAAATCTTAACATTTTCAGATGCTTTTGATGATTTTTTTTTCTCATCCAAAATCCTCTGAAATAACGTTATATCTTCACATAACGATGCAATTTTCGATGTTAATTCTAATGTGTAAATAAATAAGTGTTCCATAATTAAGTTTATTATAATATATAGAAGATATTATCTGTAATCGACTGAAATAGAGTTGTTGATGGAGGGAGATGATGCAAGTTTTTGGGGCAATTTTGGTAGTTGCTGCATATTTATTATTAAGTATTTCAAGTCTTGTGATCTATTCGCTAATAGGAGAGGGGATTTCTCTGGTCTTAGCAATGTGGATTCAGAATCTAGTGATTGTATGTATCTTTTTACTTAGAAATCTATTTACTAAAAAGCTAGAGATGCCAAAAAGGCCAAAAATCATTTTTTTTAGATCTTTAACAGGTGTTCTTTACTCATTGAGTTATTATTCAGCTCTTAAGTATGCCTCTTTTGCTGAGGTGGGGGTGTTAACAAATAGTTTCCCCCTTTTTATTGTATTGATTGCTTGGTTTTTTTTAGGGGAAAAGGTGCTGCTTTCCCAATGGATAGCGTTAGGTTTTGGGATGCTTGGGGTTTGGACTATCCTTTTTTCTAATGTGACCTCATTTTGGAGTGTGGGGATTTTTTTTGCAGCGGCAGCAAGTATACTTTGGGCAGCTACGATGATTATCATGCAAAAAGTCTCTGAATACGAAGATGTCTACACCTATCTTTTTACATTTTTTGCTTTTAATCTAGTGCTTCTTTTTCCTTTTATTGTGACTACCTTTCAGATGCCTACCTTTAAACAATTCTTTTTTTGCGCAATTGTTGCAATGATTGCCCTCCTAGCGCAATATTTACTTTTTATAGCTTATAGAATCTGCTCAGCCACAGAGCTTGCCCCCTATCATTTTTCTTTTGCTTTTTTTCACTTTTTAGTAGCAAAAGGACTTTTTGCATTTGCCCCAAGTCTCAATTTCTATATCGGAGCAGCCCTTATATTTTTTGGTGGGGTGATTAATCTTATTCTCTTTGAGCGCAAGGCAGTTGTGGTAAAAGAAAACCCACCTCTGGAAATTTCACTGCCTGAGCCCTCTGAACCTGTGGAATAAACCTGCTCAAAAAATAGGGTTTCCAAAGGGCTGCCCCCTTTACTTAATAAGAGAGATTTTTAGAGCTTTGAGCAGAGTGTCGGGGTCTTTTTGCGAATTAAAGAGGATGGTTTGGGTCGTTTTTTTCCCAAGATGAAGAGAAGAAATTTCTATTGTAACCTGCTTAAAATGAAGCTTGGTAATGGAAAGAGACTGGCAAAGAATTTTCACCTTGGCAAGAACAAAAAGCCATCGCACTTCAAGTGGAGGCTTTCCATATCTATCTTTCAATTCTTTGAAGAGGGCGTCGACCTCATCTTCAGAAAAAGCCCCTCCTAAACGATTGTATATCTCAAGGCGAAGTGAGACCTCCGGAAGAAAATAGGCTGGAATAGATGCGGAAAAACTATGATTGATCTCTGTTTCCAGAAAAGATATCGATTTACCCTCTTTGAGGGCTTCAATTGCTTGCTTAAGCATCTTGCAATAGAGATGAAAACCAATTGTCTCCATTTGCCCTGATTGTTTGGTGCCAAGGATGTCACCGCAGCCACGAATTTCTAAATCGACCATGGCGAGCTTATATGCCCCTCCAAGAGAGGAGGACTCTGTTAACGCTCTAAGACGGCGTGAAGATTCTTGAGGTAAAACTCTATTTTTAGGTAACAGTAGATATGCATAAGCTGAACGATTCCAACGCCCTACTCGCCCTCGTAGTTGATAGAGATCTGAGATACCAAACATGTGGGCATTTTCTATAAGAATTGTATTTGCTGTTGGTATGTCTATTCCGCTTTCAACAATTGTTGTTGCTATCAAAATATCTACCTCACCTGCTTTAAAACTATGAAAAACCTTGTCGATCAGATCCCCTGGCATTTGCCCATGACATACTGCTATTTTTGCTTCAGGTAAAAGTTTCTGAATCTCTGTTGCTCGCTCTGCAATTGTTTCAACTCGGTTATGGATGAAAAAGCTCTGCCCATCACGGAGAAATTCTCGTCTGATTGCATGAGCAATAACATCATTATCAAATTCAGCAAGGATTGTTTGGATGGGTAAACGATCCATGGGAGGGGTTGCAATGATGGAAAGATCTTTTACCTTTACTAAAGACATATACAATGTCCTAGGGATGGGTGTTGCACTAAGAGTTAGACAATCTACGGTTGCTTTACGTGATTTTAAAGCCTCTTTTGCCTTCACCCCGAATCGCTGCTCCTCATCAATAATTAAAAGGCCAAGATCCTTGAAGACCACATCTTCGTTGATAATTCTGTGGGTGCCGATGACAATATCAATTTCTCCTTTAAAAAGTCTTTCCTTTGTAGCCTTTAGCTCACTTGGAGTTTGGAACCTTGACATCAATCCAACATTTACTCCAAATGGCTTCATCCTTTCAACAAAATTCTCATAATGCTGAGTTGCAAGAATTGTTGTCGGAACAAGAAGAGCCACCTGCTTTTTACCATCAGCAACTGCTTTAAAAGCTGCTCGCATCGCTACCTCTGTCTTTCCAAACCCTACATCGCCAAGTACGAGCCTATCCATCGCTTCAGGGGATTCCATATCAGCAAAGATTGCCTCTATCGCAGACTTTTGATCACAGGTATCTTCATAAGGGAAATAGGTGATAAATTCTTCAGTAAGTTTACTGTTTTTTGCAAAGGCAAATCCACCATGCTTATTACGGATTGCCTGGGTGGTAAGAAGCTCCTTGGCATAAATTGTAATGGCCGCCTGCGTCTTGGCTTTTACCATCGCCCACTTATTTGTTCCAAGTGTTGTAAGGGCTGTCTCACCACTATTTGGACCGATATACCTTGTGATAAGATGACTTTGAGAAAGGGGGACAAAGAGCTTGCTTTTGCCTGCATAAGATATCTCTATAAACTCTTCAACTTCTCCTAGATGATTGGTTTTTTTTTCAATTCCTTCATACTTGCCAATGCCGCTATGGAGATGAACAATAAGATCTCCGCGCTCTAGCTGATGAAATTCTGATAAGGGGGTAGCAAATCCACGTCTATAGGGAGTTCTTCTTACCCTTTTTTTATTTGTTAAAAGAGTGTAGGGATAGATAATCTCTTTTAAACCTTCATGGACAAGACCTGAAGATAAATACCCCGTCTTGATATGGACCCCTTTTTTCTCTTCTTTTCCAAACAACGCTTCATAAAGTATTTCCTGCTCTTTTTCCTTTTCAGCAACGAGGGTAAAAGTAAAATCACTTTGTAAAAGTCCTATTGCTTTGTCAAAATCGTAATGGTCAGTCTCGGCAAAGGGGAGGGGGAAATAAGCCATTGTCTGTTGTACTCCAAAAAACTCAAATTCAACCATCGGAATAAAGTCTTGAGAAACTTTGACATCGGGTGCAATTTCCATCACATTTTCTTTAGTAAAGAATAGGTGGGGGATAGGATTTGCTAAAGTAGAGGTAATGTTTTGCAGGAGCCCTTGCATGGAGGCTTTGTCTTCTAATTCTGTGATCTCATCAAAAACTAGGATGGGATTTTTGAAGATGGAGAGAAGAGGGCGCTTTTCCTCATCTTTTTGTAACAGTGTGAACTCATCAGAAATACCAATGGAAATGATTTCTAGCTTTCCAGTAGAAATTTGGGAGTTTGCATCAAAAGAGCGGATGGATTCTACCGTGTCACCAAAAAACTCAATACGGAATGGTTCCTTTTCATTGGATGGGAAAAGATCAACAATGGATCCACGAATGGCAAACTCACCCTTATCATTTACAATCGGCACTTGTTGCATGCCAAGGGCAATAAATGTTTCCTTGAGGCGATCAAAAGAAAAGTCTTTTCCTACTTGAAAAGTCATCTCAGAACCTTGAGACATTATCTCGGAGAGAATGGGCTGATAAAAAGAGGAGAGGGGGGTGAAAAGAATTTTTTTCTCAAGCCCAACACATTTTTTCAAGACGTTGAGACGCTCTCCCATCACATCTTTAGAAGGCTTTTCGCCATAAAGGCCAGAATTTTCCCACGCCGGCAGCTCAAAAAGATCTTTTTGAAAGAAGGATAGATCCTCAAATAAAGCAGAGGAAGATTCACCAGAGGTAATGATTACAATATCACCAGGATAATGTTCATATAAATAAGAGAGTAAAATTGACTTTGGTAGATCCCAAGTATTATCTACCAAAATTCCTTTTTTCAAGTTTCCAAGGATAGTTGCAAAGATGGGTAAGGACAAGAGCTTTTTCATAGGGCAAAAGTATAACAGAAAAAGAGTTTTCCTTCAAACTAGATCTATTAGACCTCTTGCGCAATTACATTTGCCTGCTCAAAAAATATCGATTTTTTCAGGTAAAGCTCATTACACAAAAGGTCTAATATTTTCTTCTGTGAAGTAATCACTTTTTGGATTGAGCCATCCAAGGTGAATCATCTCTTCTGTTGTGTTTTCACAGCTTCGTTCTGAAAGAGAAGGATACATTTTGCGTGTCGTTTGTATATTAATTAAATTTTTATCTTCGATCATTTATAGCATTTTATGAATTTTTTCAACACTTTCAGCATTGACAGGGGCATGTGGGCTCACATACAAAGTAAAAATAAATTTAGAAGACGCATCATCACGGTTCTCTGCAAAATTCTCAAGAGTGGGACAATGGTAAAGCAATAATTGTAAATCTTCTGAAATATTGGGGGAGCTGTTTGGAACATGTTTTATAGAAATGCAACCTTCTATCTGAAGACGATTTAATCGTTTTTTAAACAAAAGGGGGATTTTATCAAAATATGAATGTAAAACTCAGGTTTTTGTGAGATTTATACTTAAACACATCGAAAAATCCCCTTATTTAGAGCCACCGCCACCTTGATCATCAACACTTGTTGTGGATTTTTCTTCAACGTAAGATTTGGCTTCAGAATTATATTGAGCGGGTCCATAACCAAGGGATTTAGCCATTTGTTCTGCACTGTCAGTACCTAGATTTTCAGGAACCGTGGAGTTATTAACTACAAAGTATTGCTTCTTTATTGCTGTATTAGGTCGTATTTGAAGACAAACTTGTATATTAGATTCTTTTAATGCAGCTGCATATTCGTTTGCTGCCTGATAATATGCCTTTGCAACAGCAACAGGTGAATTTTCAAATGCCCCTAATCCAAGAGCAGCTGGCTTGATAATTACTTGTTTTTGTTGACCTTCAGGTAATTCTTTTTGTGCTTTTGCAAGTGCTATTCCCTGTTTAAATAATGATCTATAAGCCCACAATGTTGTTTGGAACGAAAGCTCTTGTTTTTGATCTTCTGTGATTGTTACCTCTACCCCTGTTGGATTTTGACCGCCGTCTAAATAACTGTTCCCAAGAGCAGGAGCGGCGGCTAAAACCATGTATACTTGATTAGGACGGTCCCCAGGTGCTTCGTGGTCTTTAGCTCCTCTTAAATTGTTTCCTATGCATGTGGAAGCCATTTTATGCCCATTTTTCTTAAATTGATCAATAACTTTTTGAGCCATATC
>CAMDFS010000073.1 GCA_945897715.1 Chlamydia trachomatis | reverse complement strand
CAGATGTCCCCATCACGGAAGTAAAAGGGGTCTCTATTTTTGGAAACCACTCATCGACAATGGTGATAGACTATATCCATGCAACAATAAGTGGCAAAGCTGCCCCTCTTGTCCTAAACAATATGCCTTGGCTACAAGATGTGATGTTTCCTACAGTGCAGCAGCGAGGAGCAGCAATTTTAGAAGCAAGGGGGCTTTCATCAGCTGCAAGTGCGGCAAGTGCGGCAATTGATGCAATGAAGGATTGGATCCATGAATCCGATGAGGTCACTTCTGCATCAATATATTCAAAAGGTAATCCTTATGGGATTGATGAAGATCTCTATTTCTCTTTTCCAATAAAAAATGGAAAAATTGTAGAGGGGCTAGCGATGGATGCATTCCTAAAAGAAAAAATTAAGCTGACAGAAAAAGAACTTATTGAAGAAAGAGAAATGATTAGAAAATATTTGAGGTAAATATGGATAAAGAGTTGTTTACAATCACAGATCAACACTTAGATAGTGGGTTACGAGGGTATCCTATTGGACATTGTGTAACTTCATATGTGGATCCCGAGAAAGGGGTGTTTTATTGCGGCCATCCTATTGCATCTATCTATGATAAAGAGGTGGAAGAGGTGATGTTTCTCATTATGCACGGAAAACTTCCAAAACATTCTGAGCTAGTTGAGTTCAAGCTGCACTTATGTAAACGATCTGAAATCTCTGAAAAAATCCGAGCGGAGATCTTAAAACTCCCAAGAGTTGGTCATCCTATGAAGATGTATGCCATCGCAGTTCTTATTTTGGGTATGCATATTGCTACAGGGGATGTAAGGGAGGACTTTTTAAATCTACAGGCAAAGCTTCCTGAACTTACTGCAATTGTGATGAATTATCGTTCAGGGTGGGGATTGACCCCTTCTTCAAAGCCAGAGTTGGGATATGTACAAAATTTTTGTCAAATGCTTCAGTGTAAAACAATTAAAAATGAAAAATTATTTACTTCGTTTATGAAAAAATTCATTAATCTTCACATGGATCATGGTGGGGGAAACCTCTCCATGTTTGTGGCAAAAGCAGTAGCATCAGGCCATGAGGATCTTTATGGATCTTTTGCAGCAGCCCTGCTTGCATTATCTGGTCCCCGTCATGGTAAGGCTAATCAAGATGGATTAGAATTTGTTCGAAAAATCCGTAAAGAGCTTGGGGATCATCCGACACCAGCACAGGTAAAAGCACATGTAGAAGCTCTTTTAGCAAAAAAAGAATTGATCTATGGCTTTGGTCATGCAGCCCTTCGGTGTGAAGATCCTCGTGCGACAATATTATTTGATTTTTGTAAAAAGAACTTTCAGGATGAGCCACTCTCCTACATTGCAACAAAACTTAGAGAAGAGGTTCCTAAAATTTTAAAAGAGAATCCTAAGATACAAAATCCTTATTGTAATGTCGATTCAATCTCTGGGGTGACATTAACTGCATTAGGGTTTGACTTTCCAGACTATTTTACTGTATTATTCGGTCTTTCACGTTCAACAGGTGTAGGAAGACAAGTTGTGTACGAGACTTTGGAGGCAAGGGATGGCAAAGGTGTTCCTATCTATCGACCAAAGTATATCTACAAAAAGTCATAACAAGTATTTCCTATGCTGATCATAGGAGATATATGACTTTAGCAGAAATAGAAAAAATATTTAACAGGGCTTTTTCCAAAGTCTTTTCTAGGAAGAAAATCTTGTTTTTATTCCCTATTTTAATGGGGTGTGGGATTCTAACAATCTTTTGTCGAATGCTCTCTTATGGGGTGAACCACTGGGTTTCTATGTCTTTATCCTTTCTCCCCATTTTTCTATCTACAGGAATTTTACTTGCAGCAGGGGTGCTTCTTGTGAAGATGTATATTTTTGAAATCAAAGGGCTCGACTATAAAATTGGAAAGTTATTCACAAGCTCTCTTCAGATGGTGATTGGGGTTTCATACCTTTGTTTCCCGCTGATTATGGTCTATCTGATTTTGTGGTCTATAATGGGTGTCTTTTTTATATTAAAGCAAGTGCCAGCATTTGGTGATGTTTTTGGCACGCTGCTCTCTTTTGGGCCATTTTTATTAGTTTTAGGGTCTTTTGCCCTTTCTATTATTAGTGTATTGCTCCTCTTTTTTATCACCCCACATGTGGCGTTGAAAAAGACTCTTCAAATGGGGGTTGCAGGAGAGGTGACTGAAAGAATTGGTCAGTCAGTGTTTGCTAATAGTTTATTGTTCTTCATAGGATTAATACCTCTCTCTTTTGTGTTGTTTTTTCTTGTCCTTGGAGCAATGATGACAGGATCAAGTTATTTTGCAGCAAAAGCTGCTGTTGCGATGAGTGTTCAATGGCTTATTATGATGGTGCCATTTTGCTTAATCCTTACCCCTTTTGTGATTTTCTTTTTTAACTTCTCGCTAGAAAGTTACATGTTATTAAAAAAGAGGGATAAATCTTCTTTGGAAGAGAAGAGGCACGAAGAAGCATGTCTTGTGTAGTCATTGGTGCAGGAATTGCAGGATTATCTGCCGCCTATTTCCTACAGCAAAAAGGGGTTGTTGTTACCATTTATTCTTCTAAAGAGAAGAGAGCAGCATCGAGTATTTTTACAGGTATTTTGTATCGATACCCAGGGCGTTTTGCAAAGAAGGGGGCATTTGCCGATGAAGGGTATAAAGCTTCAAGAGATTTAATTGCCCTTGTAGAAACAACAACCGGGAGAAAAGTGATTATTTCTACTGGTGTGATAAAAAAATTTTCCTCGAGATTGAAGAAATTTTCCGATGTAATGATGGTAGATGGTGATGCTCTTATTGAAGATGGGGTGACAATTGATATGAGGGAGTATCTTGAAGGACTAAAAGAGTTGATTGGGAAAGAGAATTTTGTGGAGAAAAATGTGTATTCTCTAGATGAGGTAAAGGGGCTAAAGATACTAGCTGCAGGCTTTGGGATGAAAAATCTTTTAATGATGCCTGGTTTGAAGTACTTAAAAGGGCAACAATTAATGGGTGAAAAGGTTTTAGAAAAATCTACCTACGGAACTGTTATAGGCAGAGGTCACATTTCCTATTTAGAAGAAAATAAAATATCTTTAGGAAGTACCTACGAAGCAGAGTTTGAGAATGATGAGGTTGATGAAGTGCTTGCTGAAAGAGAGATTTTGGCAAAGATGGAGCCTTGGATTGGCTCATTGCAAGGGATGACAAAGAAAAAATTTGCTTCAGGGGTGCGGGTTGGACAAGAGACTTCTTACCTTCCATTAATAAAAAAGATCGATGAAACTACCTATGTTTTTACAGCGTTAGGGTCGAGAGGATTATTATATCACGCTTACTATGGAAAAATACTTGCCGATGAGGTATGCTTGTAGTTTATGGAAAATACATTACGATTGCTAGGAACTGGTGGGTCAACAGGAATCCCACGTGTAGGATGTAAATGTCACGTTTGCACATCAAAAAATCCATCCAATAAAAGGCTTCGATCTCAAGGGCTTTTTTCTATAGGGGAGAAGAGAATTCTTATAGATGCAGGGCCAGATACTCGCCAGCAGGCTTTAATGTATGGTATTGAGCATGTAGATGCCGTATTTTTAACACATCCTCATGAAGATCATGTGGGGGGGTTAGATGATTTGCGTGGTTTTTTCTACAATAGAAATTTAGAGACAATTCCTATCTATTGTTCTGAAAATACCTTTGAAATGATTGCATCTCGATTTGGTTATTTATTAGAGAGATTTACCTTTCATAAGTTAGATGAGAAAACTGGGTCTTTTAAGGTTTGTGGAGAGGAGTTTTCCTATTTTAGCTATGAGCAGGGGACAGTCCCTGTCTTAGGTTTTCGGTATAAAAATGTTGCTTACCTAACTGATATAAAATATTTTGATCCATCCATTTTCACTTTTTTACACGGAGTAGAAACAGTAGTTGTAAGTGCATTGAACCTTTCAGGAAGTCATATGCATTTGTCTATTGATGAGGCAGCAGCATTTGGTTTAAAGGCAAAAGCTACCCAAACATATTTGATTCATATGAATCATGAAATAGAACATGAAATAGTAAATAAGATTTTACCTTTAGGGGTAAATCTTGCAACCGATGGATTAGTAATAGATGTCTGAATTTAAAAAAGAGGGTGAAAAAGTAACGTTTGAAAATTTAGGAAAAGCGCTTCTTGTTGGGGTTCATTTTTCTGGAAGGGATGTGGAGGAATGTAGAGAGCATCTTAAAGAACTTGCAGCCTTAGCAAATACCTTAGGTATTAAAGAAACTAGAGAAATTTACTGTCCAATAAAAAATTATACGTCAGCGACATATATTGGATCTGGAAAGGTAGAAGAGCTTGCCGAGATTGTAAAGGCGGAAAATATCGATGTGATTATTTTTGATGATACAATTACCCCCGGGCAACAGAAGAATATAGAAAAGGTCACACAAACCCCTATTCTTGATCGAACGGAATTGATTTTAGAAATCTTTGGACTCCATGCAAAATCTAAAGAGGCAATGCTACAAATTGAGATGGCAAAGATTCGCCATCAATTGCCAAGATTGAGACGATTATGGACACACCTTTCAAGACAGAGAGGATCATCGGGAGGTACTGGAGGATCACGTGGTGAAGGGGAGAAACAGATTGAGGTAGATAAGCGTATCTTAAAACATAAACTTATTACAATTGAGCGTGAAGTAAAGGAATTTGTCTTGCAAAGGGAACAAAAGCGAAAGCAACGTATTAAAAGTGGCATTCCTATTTTTTCTATTGTGGGATATACCAATGCAGGGAAATCTGCTCTTTTAAATGCATTAACAGGTGCTGAGGTGTTAGTAGAGGATAAACTCTTTGCAACTTTAGATACGACAGCTCGTGCATATCAGCTTCCAAATCGCTCAAAGATTTTATTAGTGGATACTGTGGGGTTTATTCGGAAACTGCCGCACTCATTAATCAAAGCATTTAGAAGCACCCTTGAAGAGGTTTGTTATACTGACGTCTTAATTCATTTACTTGATTGTTCACAGAAAGGATCGTTGGAAAGATTTGAGGCAACAATGGAGGTTTTGAAAGAACTAAAGGTTGAGGATAAGCCTATGATTGTAGTTCTAAATAAAATTGATCTTGTAGAACATAGAGAGACTTTAAAACGATTTAATGTTCTTTATAAAAATATTATTGAAATTTCAGCTGTTACAAAAGAGGGATTTGGGGATTTACTTATTGCCATCGAAAAAGAAGCCTCGAAATTTGGTAAGACATTGTATCTTCGAATCGATCAAAGCAATTACCAGCTTGTGGATGAAATTATTAGAGAAGGGGTAGTGCTTCATACGGACTATGAGGGAAATGACGTGCTGTTAGAAGCACAAGTTCCTGAACATATGGAGCAAAAAGTCTCTAAGTATTTAATACCACAGCTTTAGAAAGATCAATTAGATAGTTTATGGAGGTAAGTGTTGAGTCAATTGCTTTTTTTGAGGCTTTTAGCGGGTTTAAAGAAGCATAAAATAATTCAAAAATAGCTTCTGTCTGAGTTTTATGTTTAAGCTTATTTGTTGCTAGGATTTCTCTTTCATCATCATCAGAGTATTCCATCGGTTTAAGAGATAAGGGATTAAATCCATGTAATATTGCTAGAGCTTTTTCGAAGGTAAGAGGTGTTATTGAAGCCTTTTCTGCGGCATCAAGCATATGTATGATAGGATTTAATCGAAGATAAAGATCTATGCGATGATCAATAACCTTTTTATCATATGCCTCTTGCATTGTTTGTCGCCTTAATTCCTTAGGATCATCTGGATTATTTTTAAGGATTTTTTCTAAGACAGCTTTATGATAGGGTAGCTGCTTATTAAGGATATCTCGGATTGTTTGGGTAAAAGAGGTTCCCTCTTCATCAATTCTATAGACCGCTGCCCATTTTTCAGTAAAAGCACTTATTGACTCAGAAGAATCTAGTTCTGTAATAACTAGTTTTAAAACTTCGTATAAAAAATTACCTTCTATCAAATCATCTTGAAACACTTGTTGTCTTTCTAAAATATTCAATTTGGGATGGATGGATTCAACGGCGCAAATAAAGTAACAGCATAGTTGGTCGATATCTAGTCCTTTCATGATTCCATTAAGATGATCGGAAGTGAGGGGTTTTTTCATACGACCTAATTTTTTAATTTTTTCTATATTTTCTTCAGAAGTTTTTAGATCCTTAAGAAATAAGGTAACCCAATTTCTAAGAGCAGGATAGTTAACTGCTATTGAACGATGATTTTTTAACTCATTTTTTAAATTGGGAAGACAAACTGCCCTGGCAATTTTTTTTGCTGTTTTTTGCAGTAAGTTAAAAACATGTTCTCCATCTGTGGATGCAAACTGTTCTTTTGTCTCAACTTCTATTTGTAAGGTTTCTTTAATTTTTTCAAGTTCTTCAGAAGTTAAAGAATCAGAGTTTTCTGTTAAATTTGCTTGGATATCAATTTCTATTTCTGCTCGTAGTTTTTTCATGATATGGGCAATTTTTTCTATGCAGGAGGAATCAAATGTTTTAGGGTGTAAAGGAAGCCCTGCTTGAAAAACT
>CAMDFS010000072.1 GCA_945897715.1 Chlamydia trachomatis | reverse complement strand
TGATTCAGAAACCTTAACAACTACCACCCCATTTGTACAATCTTGCTCAGGAAGAGTCACAGCTACATGTATATGACATTTTTTTAAATAGTAGTCGGCAATATCTTGTTTATATTCTTGTACATCTTTAAATGTTAAAGGCCGCCCTATAATTCGCTTTTCTAAGCTATTACAAAACAGAGTTTGCACAGACATATCTTCAGGAGGTCTTACACGGTAGAATAATACGCCGTTTGTTGTTTTGATAATATAATCTGGCGGTGCATAGCTCTCTCCAGAAATGATAAAACCTTTTACCCGCTGAACAATCACCTCTTGGTTATTAATATAGCTCTCTGCTTTATTTCCAAATAACAAAGAAGGTAACAAACATAAAAGTAGCTGTAATTTTTGTATGAGCAAAAGTCTTTACCTAAAAAAAGGATTTACTTAGTATATATAATTAAACCTTTATCAAGTCAATATGAAAAAAATCTTCTTTTCATTTTTAATCTCTGCTCCTTGCGTATTACTATCTGAAGGTAACGACAACTTAAATTTGGAAGCTTTAAAAGAGTGGATTGCGACCAAACGGGCAATAACAATTGATGAACGTGGGGGTTCACTATCTATCAGTGCTGATCTTCATGTAGAATACATCGCCCTTTCAGAACAAAGAAATGGAATAAAAAATATAGGATCTCAATCTTTAAATCCCTTGGTCCCCAGTGATCAATTCGACATTGAGTTTAACTTTCTTCTTGATTACAGAACAGACATGACTTGGGCATCATCAAAAATTGAGTACGACAATAATATGGGCATTAACAACGGTACATTTAATAGGATTCGCCTAGAGAGAGCTTTTTTTGGTTTTCGTCTTGCTGAGACTGATCTTTCCACAACCGACTTAGAATTTGGCAGACGTTATTTAAGCTACACTTTTGACTCTCAAATCCAGTTTGGGGCTTTGATGGATGGGATTTTATTACTCTACAATCAAACCACAGAGCTTTTTGGAGATTACTATCTTTATGCAGCACCATTTGTGGTAAATGAGACCCTTTCTCATATTTCTTTTGTAGTGGAAACAGGACTTTTAAATATTTACAATACTGGATTTTATGCAAAATATTCATTAATTGACTGGGCAACCCATGACTATGAAAATGAGCGGTTAAATCGTGCTTTTAACTATTTAAATAGCCAATTTCTTCTTGGATATCGATTTCAAAATCCATTCTTTGAGGCAGTAAGCATTGTCTACGGTGCGTTTTTATTTAATGCCCTTGCTAAACCCTTTGAAATTCTAGATAACCGCTTGGATAATCTTGCTGGCTATATTGGAGTCTCCATGGGAGAGATCAGAAAAAAGAATGACTGGTCTTTAGACTTTAATATCCAGTTTGTCCAACCTCAAGCAATTCCTTTTATAGACTTTTCAGGAATTGGTATTGAAAATCCAAGAAATATTGGTTTATATACACTTTTGGGAAATGGCGAAGGCCTTGCCACTATTAAGGAAACTGCTGTGGCTAATAGTAACTACTGGGGTTTTAAACTTTCATTTCTATACGCTCTACAAGATACTATAACGCTTTCTCAAAGCTTTTCTTTTACAAGACCCTTAATGGAAATGCATAATAAGTTTGATTTCCAGAAGTATAAGCTTGAATTAATCTATGCCTTCTAATTAATATCACTACATGCCTGAAAGTTACTTACAATTATATCAACAAGGGTTTCTTCCTGGTCCAAAAGAGACGAAAGAGGCATTTTTTAAAAGAATTTCTCTTTCTAGAAAGATTATTGCCTCCCCTGAAAAATACATTACGGAAAAGAGTTTAAAAGGGAGTATTTTTACCCCTGTGGACAGGGCCTATATTTTGATTAATAATTCAAAATATTCCTTCTTTCAAGCATCCTCTACCATTATTTTAGAAATAGAGAAGGGTGTTTTTTTCGCTCTGATCAAGAGCCCCTCAAAATTTTCTTCCCTTTTTGTAAATGCAGAAGAAGTGCTCTCTCATGAAGAGGTCCATGCACGAAGAGCACAATTTGAAGAACCTAAATTTGAAGAGATTCTTGCCTATCGAACTTCTTTGTCAAGGTTGAGACGGCTCTTAAGTCCTGTAATTTCGACAAATAAAATGGTGGTGACGTTTTATCTCTCCTTACTCCTTATTCCGTTTTCTTTTTACCCCTTTTTAGTTTTGATTACGTGGTGTTCTGTTACATCTTTTATTCGGCAAAGACATATTCACAGGTGCCTTTCTTATTTGAAGACTATTTCAAGTACTCCTGAAGAGATTTTGATGGCGATGACAGACTTTGAGATTGTTCATATGAGCAAGGGGCGTCTTGATAAAATTGACCGTTTTGAATTCCGGTGGAAGTTTATTGAAGAATTGTTTGTTGACAAATAATTCATACAAACCATAAATTCTTTTTCAGAAATTAAAGAGTTTATGGTGGTTATGAAAAATTTTCATCTAATGATGGTGCTTATTTGTAGCAATCTTTTCTCTTCAGAGATTGTTCATCATGTGAATGTAATTTCCGGGAAACTCCAGCTTGGTTTTGCAGACCATACTGTCAATGGTGGTGTTCCCCTTTCAGTTTGTAGAACCTACAATTCAGCACATAACACAAGGCCTGGCCATCCAAAATGGAACTTCTCTGAAGGATGGAATTTTTTTTCACATACGCACATATATGTAGATGAAGATAGACCTGGAGCAAAAATCATGGAATCAAACGGCAGCTTGATGAACTATGTGTATAAAAAAGCTACTGGTCATATCCTTGAAATGCACCCTAAAGAGGTCCCGGATCAGAAATCGGAGGTCATGAACTATCGAGAGAATCCCCTTAACAATAGGTTACACCTTGATCCGAAAAAAAGGTGCGCTATTTTGTATTTAGCTGATGGAGGGAAAAGAACATATAAAATGACTAAGCCTTTAGCTGGAAAGATCGGTCGTTTTTTTGGATGGAAAAAGGGAATTGGATCGGAGTATGTGTTAGAGCAAGAGATTTCTTCTTCAGGTCATATTACAAAATATGAGAATAAACAAGAGAGCAAGACCTTGGTTTTTTCAAACCCATTTTCAACAATTGAGCTACGTCAAATAAGAGATTACCCAAACTTTAAAGTCACAGCCAGTGGTAGTGATAAAAAAATGATGCATTATTCAGGAAGGGCAATAAATAGGCGGTGTCACTTAACTAAAATAGAGCAAGAAGGCATACCCACTGCCGCTGTCTCTTATATAGAAGATGATCACACCAATAAATTGTGGGTAAAAAACATAGCTATATCAGGTAAAAATGTACTCACTGTCTCTTACTCCTTTCCTGAGGTAAAAAAAACAATGTTTTCCTCTTCTCTAAAAGAGAATATTACAGCAGATTATAAGGTACAATCCTTGATGATGAATGGAGAAAAACTTTGCGACTTTATTTATGGAAGTACAGTCACTATAGTACGCGACTGTGATGGATTAGAGACAAAATACTGTCACTCTAAAGGGGCCCTTGATAAGATCCTCTACGCAGATAATTCTGTAGAAACCTATGTTTGGGAAAAGGGCAACCTTGTAGAAAAAACCTTACACAATAGCGATGGTGAGCTTGTTTTCTCAAAAACTCTTGCCTTTGATGCTTTTAGAAACATCATCAGAGAAACAATTACTGGGGATCAAAGTTATTCCAAATGGTATACCTATAATGACAAACATCTATGTATCGAAGAGCGTGAAGAAAGTGGCTTGCTCTTTCAATATGAATATTTAGAAGGGACTGATTTAATCACTTGTAAAAGAACCATGGATGGCAAAAAAGTATTATTGGAGCAACACACTCTCTATGATAAGAATAATCTTATCAAGGAGACACGCTCTTTTGATGGATTTCGAGAGAGTAAAATGATCTACACTAGAGATCCTAAAACAGGGCTTGTCCTCGAAGTAGATAATGGTCTCCAGACAATTTATTATGAATATGATGATGCACGCCAAATGATTAAAGAAGGGACAAAATTTGCCTCAGTCACCTCTGAATATGACAAAGCGGGCAAAATTATTTGTAAAACCTATCCATTAGGCGGTAAGGAGGAATATACCTACGATGCTGATGGAAATCCTATAAAAGTAAAAACCATTGGGTCACCAGAGAGCATTCTCAAATATAATAAAAATAATAGGCCTATTAGTTGTGAGATCAATGGAAGGATTCGTAATACTATCTATGACAAAAAAGGGAATATCATTGAAGAGGTCGATTGTAAAGGAGTCTCTATCAAATATACCTATGATGCATTGGGAAGGTGTCTTAAAAAAGCACTCCCCCTAGGGTTAGAAAAATCCTATGCATACGATGCACGTGGAAATGTGATCAGGGAAGTTTCTCCCTCAGGGTTTGTTACCAAAACCTCTTATAATACTTTTAATAAACCCACTCATATTGTCTTTGCTGATAAGAGCGAGATATTTCATACCTACACCATTAATGGGGAGCTTAAAGAGACCACTTATCAAGATGGCTCTAAAATCTCTTACGAGTATGACATCTTAAATCGACTCATTTCTAAAAAGCAAGGGCCACTTGAAGAATATTGGGAATATGAGGGGGTAGTATTAAAAAAAGCGATCAACCCTGTAGGCCTTGTTACCATCTATGAGTATGACCAATTTGGAAGAAAAATTTCAGAGGATACTTTTGGTAGAAAAAAAGAGTTTTTTTACGATGAAATGGGCAATCTTAGCAAAACCCAGCAAGAAGATATTGCCACCACAGAAATTTTTGATATCGAAGGGAAGGTTATCTCCACTCATATCAATGATTGCCAAACCATTCATTATGAATATGATATAGAAGGAAGAAAATCTCGAGCGGTAAAACTCACCTCTTGTGGGGAGGCAGAAGATCAATTCTTCTATGAGGAGGAGGGGCGCCTTTGTCGTCATTTGGATCCCTTAAATCAGGAAACCTTGTATCTATATGAAAATGATAGTCGAACAGAGATTGATCCTTTGGGAAATCAAACTGTGGAGTACTTTGATGAATTTTCCCGGGTAATTCAAAAGCAAAAGCTCGATTCATCAGGGCAGGTCCTTTTTTCAGAAAAATTCTTCTTTGATAAAGAAGGGAATGTGGTCAGACGGTTTACCGAAGATCATGATATTGAAGTAGAGTATTGTTACGATTGCATGAACCGTCTTGTTAGGGAGGTGGAGTCAGGAGAAAAAACCACTTGTTATACTTATGATATAAAAGGGCGTCTTTTGAGAAAAACCCTCCCTGATGGCGTTTGCATTGATTATCAGTACAATGATCTTGATCAAATGCTAGAAATGAAAAGCTCTGATGGGACCATTTCCTATGAATATTTCTATACGGGGGTGAACCTTACTGAAATTAGGGACCATATTCAAAATAGATCTTTACTTCGCTCCTACACAAAGTTTGGAGAGCTTGCTGAAGAGACAAATGTTGCAGGCTTTAAGACCTCTTGGTACTACGATACTTTTGGCAGGAAAAAGCAAGTGATCCTCCCTGATAATAGCACCATCGACTATGATTACGATGGAAGTTATATGAAGAGCATCTCCCGCTTTTCTGCTGAAGGTTGTCTTTTATATCAACATATTTACACCACATTTGATCCAAATGGACATGTGGAGGAAGAGGCTCTCCCCTTTAATCTAGGGACGATTAAAAGCACTAGGGACCTTTTGGAAAGACCTTTTGAAATGTTCTCCCCTTTCCACAATGTGGAGCTCACCTTTGGTCCTACAAGCCTTGTTCTGACAAAAACAAACTCCTTCTTTGGGGAGATCGATTATCAATATGACAGCCTTAAGCAACTGACAAAAGAAGGGACAAGCAGCTATTCTTTTGATTCTTTAGGAAACCCCACTGAATATAAAATCAACAATCTCAACCAAATTGTCTCTTCCCCCACTGAAATTTTTACCTATGATGCACGAGGGAACTTAATTCAAAGAAATGGAACAGCTTATACATACGATGCATTAGGGCATCTTACTGAGATAAGCGCTCTTGGTAGAAAAGTTACCTATACCTATGACCCCCTTTCTAGACTTGCCTCCAAACAAGTTGATGATGGCCCTATCCAGCTGATTTTTTATGACCAAGAATTTGAGATTGGTAAAATGAGCCTCGATGGAGACTTTTTAGAGTTAAAAGTCCTTGGACTTGGGATAAAAGGAGATATTGGCGCAGCTATTGTTTTAGAAATTGCTTCCAAATGGTATGTTCCCCTTCACGATCTGCAAGGGAATATCATCGCAATTACCGATGAAATGGGAGAGGTCCAAGAAACATATAGATGCAACGCTTTTGGAGAAGAAGAGGGTGGATGTTTTATCAATCCATGGAGATTTTCCTCAAAACGAAACGAGGAGGGGTTGCTGTTTTTTGGACTCCGCTTCTATGACCCTGCTTTAAAGAGATGGATCACTCCTGATCCTCAAGGATTTACTGATAGCAGGAACCTTTACCTTTACGTTTTAAATAGTCCTTTGAATCGACTTGATCAGTTTGGGCTCGAAGCAGAATTTATATATGATATAAATTATAACGGATTAGTACCTAACTATAA
>CAMDFS010000071.1 GCA_945897715.1 Chlamydia trachomatis | reverse complement strand
TTTTAAGGTCCTCAAGAGATAAGTTATACCCAGAAAGATGAAGGACAGAGTATAAAAACATCGACCCATGTCCTGCAGAGAGGACAAAGTGATCTCGAAAGTTTGCATCTTTATTTGTGGGATCGTAATTTAAAAAAGCGCCCCAAAGGACGGCTCCAATTTCAGCACATCCAAGAGGGAGGCCTGGATGCCCTGAATTTGCTTTTTGCACGCCGTCCATTGAAAGGCCTCTGATTGTATTTGCTACTTCCTGTAATATTTTTTTCTGAGTTAGATCAAGCATGTTTTTTTTCCGTCTGTTCTTGCATTTGTATTTTTTTTCAGGTATTATATATTGTATTTAAAACACGGAAAAAATCCTAATGAAAACGCAAGATATTAAAAAAAAGTTTCTTGACTCCTTTGCTAGCAAAGGGCATATCATTCAACCCTCTTCTCCAACTATTCCCTATAACGACCCAACTTTACTATTTGTGAATGCTGGAATGAATCAATTTAAAGACTATTTCTTAGGTCTGCAGAAATCTCCCTATCCAAAAATTACCACCGCACAAAAATGTATTCGTGTAGGAGGTAAACACAACGATCTTGAAAATGTGGGGCATACTTCAAGGCATCTCACCTTTTTTGAAATGTTAGGAAATTTTTCTTTTGGTGACTATTTTAAAAAAGAGGCTATCGAAATGGCTTTTGATATTACCTGCAATGTCTTGGGTGTGGAAAAAAAATCGATATTTGTCACTGTCTATGAAAAAGATCTGGAGACTTTTGAACTATGGAAAAGCCACCTTCCTGAATCTCAGATCTGCTTTATGGGGAAAAAGGATAATTACTGGTCGATGGGAGATGTGGGTCCTAATGGTCCATGTACAGAGCTTTATTTTGATCGCGGTAAAGAGTTTGGATCTTATAAGAGCCCTGCTGAAGATCCCGATGCCCATCGATTTATGGAGTTTTGGAATCTTGTATTCATGCAATTTAACACTGCAAAAGATGGGTCTATTACAACCCTTCCCTCCCCTTGTATCGATACAGGACTTGGGTTAGAAAGGATGGCAGCACTTTTAGATAAAAAGGAGAGCGTTTTTGAGACCAATGTCTTTGTCTCTATTATTGACAAGATCTCCTCGATGACAAATGTTGCTTATAAAGATAATAAAGCTGCCTTTCATGTGATTGCTGATCATTTAAGGGCACTTTCTTTTGCAATTGCAGATGGTGCGACGCCATCAAATGTAGAACGTGGCTACGTCTTAAGAAAAATCTTACGAAGGGCTGTTAGGTATGGGAAACAACTATCCTTTCACAAACCATTTTTAGCAGAGCTATTACCTGTCCTTTTAGATGAGATGGGTCAAGGATATGGAGAGCTTTTAAAAGCAGAACATCGCATCCAAGAAATTTTAACGGTAGAAGAAGAGGGTTTCCATAAAACTCTTGCTCGTGGTGGCAATATCTTACATACCATTATCGAAAAAGCACTACAGTCAGAAGAAAAAGAGATTACGGGAAAAGATGCCTTTACCTTAAAAGATACTTTTGGCTTTCCAATAGAAGAAATTTGCCTCCTTGCAAAGGATCATCATCTTCAAGTGCATTTAGAGACCTTTTCTCTTTTAGAGGCAGAGGCAAAAGAAAAATCTAAAAAAGCTCATAAAACCCATCATCAGGAAGTACATGCAAATCTGTTCCCTGACTTTGTCAAAAAGCATGGCGAAAGTGAATTTTTACGCGGAAAGCTCCACCATACAAAAGCCACTATTTCTGGCATCTTGCATAATGGCGAGTTTGTAAAGACCCTGGAGGAGGGGCAGAAAGGCTCTATTATTTTGAATAAAACCCCTTTCTATGCAGAGATGGGGGGACAAAGAGGAGATCTTGGGACATTAAGACATCACAAGGCATCCTTTGAAGTAATGGATTGCTCCTCCCCTTATGCAGGGGTGATTTTACATGAGGGTCTATTAAAGTCTGGGACACTGATGGTCGGAGAGCCAATTGAAGCTGAGGTAGAAACTTGCGTGCGTATGCATACGGAGAAAAACCATACGGCAACACATATGTTACATTATGCTCTGGAAAAAGTTTTAGGGGAACATATTAAGCAGGCAGGGTCCTATGTTTCAGAAAGCTCTCTTCGTCTTGATTTCTCCCATCATAAGAAAGTAGAAGATCATGAAATAAGAGAGATCGAAGAAATCATTAACAATGCAATATTGAATGCTTATGATGTTGAGATTATCGAGATGTCTTATGCTGAGGTGAAAAATCAGGCAGATATTAAGCAGTTATTTGGTGAAAAGTATTCTGACAAAGTTCGGGTAGTTTCTGTTGGGGATTTTTCAAAGGAGCTTTGTGGTGGAACCCACATCAAAAACACGAGCCAAATAGGGCTATTTCGGATCACAAAAGAGATGAGTGTAGCAGGCGGTGTTCGTCGGATAGAGGCAGTAACCTCAAAAGAGGCGATTGCATTCATGTATAAAAAAGAGGATCTTCTCAAAGATCTATGTACAGCAGTAGGCGCTTTAGAGCAAACTGTTTTAAATGAGACACAAAAACTAGTTGAGGAACATAAAGAAGTCAAATCTGCCTATAAAAAAGTACGCAAAGAGCAGCTTCTATCAATTTTAGAGTCCCTTCTAGCAGAAAAGCAGCTAATAAATGGGTGTGCAGTCATAACCAAGGAAGTATCCATGGATAAAAAGGAGTTTGCCTCCTTTGCAACAGATCTTCTTAACAGGTTACAAGATGGGATGGTCATCTTAGCAAATAGAGAGGGAGAGGTTTGTCAGATACATATACAAAAGACAAAATCGGCAATATCCATTCCAGGGGCAAAAAGTTTACTAGATAAGATTCTTCTTCAAGTAGAGGGGTCCGGCGGCGGATCAGATCTTGTAGCTAAGGGCTCGGTAGCATTTGGTGGCTTGTCAAAAGCTTTAGCTCATATGATTAAAACCTTAGGGTAAGGGGCTCTGCCCCTTACAATCCCCACTTAAGGACATAAGTCCTTAAGAATCCTTTGTTCTTCCTATTTTTTATCAAAAATTGAGGTGATTAACTCATTGAATATCAATGGGTTAATAACATTATTGCATTTTATTTATTTAATCTGATATAATTATTAATTAACATGGAGTTAATTATGGAAGCTATAAATAAGCAATCACTAGTCAATCTTGAAAGATTTTTTAATATAGAAAAAAAAGAAGATGGCACTAAAATGCCTTGGGGCGACACTGCTTTAAAAATCATTGGTTTTATTTTACTAAATTTCATCACACTCATTATGCTTTCTATTTATGCAATCTTAAAGGCAAAAACACCAAAAACTGCAATTTCTGAAATAGATTTCTTTTCGAAAAGATCCACTGAACTTGAAGCACGAACCTATCTTGAAACTAAATTACCAACAATAGGCGCTACTATAAAATTTATTGCTGCACTTGAGTTAGGAGCCGTTAATCTGTCAGATGTAACCATTAAAGCTCAACTAAATCCTAAGGTATTTAAGTATGAAGCCGTCAATGACGTTGGCGCTGCAATGAAAAAGGATTCCAGAACCCCTGGCATCAGAGTATGTTATTTAGTAGCAAGTCAGTATAATGGTGCAGAGTCTGATTCGACTAATCTTATTCCTAAAGATTGCGCATTTAGAAAATATTTTACTGATAGATCACAAGGACCGGCTGCACAGAGAATGTATTCAAAAACTCAGGTAGAAATAATCAATAATGGAGCACATGAAGGATATAATTGCCTTTCTTTAGTTCTTAATAAAGAAACAGCGCATACAGTAAAAGGAGGGTATCTAATACCTGCAACAACAGAGGATGCTGAAAACGTCATCCAATGCTTTAAGGATTCTGGGCATCTTACTGTTTTTCCATGCATAACAAATACGTTAAGAAAAGAGCTCTTACCAACAGAAATAGACAACAATGTATTAATGCCGGGTGACGAGCCTATATCTATGTTTTTAGCATCTACAGCAGCTCTTGATCCTTCCTATTTAGCTCAATCTGGAAATACTACTACAATCACAACTACACAAAAAGAGGAGCTTGCCTTCCAAACAACATTGCGTGCTTTTAGAGCTTTCTTTTTACAAGGAATAAATCTTAGGAAAGAGCATCCAGATCATGATGTGATCTTAAAACCTACAGGACTTGGACTTGGATTCTTTAAAAATTCTCCAGACAGTGTTGCAAAAGCATATTACCAAGCAGCTCAAGAATATTCAAAGGCTTTAGAAGAAAATGGGGTTACCGTCCTTCTTCAGATTCGACCAGCTGCAACTGATGCGGCACGCGAACAAGATGGTGCTCATATTATGGTTAAAGCCCTTAATCTCATGGAGGTCAACGACGAGCAACCATCAGACGACAATCAGGGTGAAGGCGGCGGTAGTAAAGAGGACTAAGCTCTTTTTGTGATTGGAATAGACCTAGTTTGAAAAAAAACTCTTTTTCTCTTATACTTTTGCCCTATGAAAAAGCTCTTGTCCCTCCCCATCTTTGCAAATATCCTTGCAAACTTGAAAAAAGGAATTTTGGTAGATAACACTTGGGATCTGCCAAAATAAATTTTACTCTCCTATTTATATGAAAATTATCCTGGTGATATTGTAATCATCACCTCTGGTGAATCCTCCTCTACTTTATTTGAGGATCTATCCTTGTTTCAAAAAGATCTTTTTGAGCTGCCGGCGTGGGAAAATCTAGCCTTTATGGCAAAAAACCTACTAAAGATGTGATGGAAGAGCGTCTCAACGTTTTGAAAAAATGTGTTGGGCTTGAGAAAAAAATTCTTTTCACCCCCCTCTCCTCTTTTTATTAGCCCATTCTCTCCGAGATAATGTCTCAAGGTTCTAAGATGACTTTTCAAGTAGGAAAAGACTTTTCTTTTGACCGCCTCAAGGAAACATTTATTGCTCTTGGCATGCAACAAGTTCCCATCGTAAATGATAAGGGTGAGTTCCCTATGTCTTAGCCTAGTTTTTAAAGATCCGAAAAATACTTTCGAAAAAAGATTGTAAAACTGCAACGGAGGCTGCTTTGTTGGGAGGATCTCTCAATAACGGACTCAATCCGAACTTAATTACGCTAAGTGACGGGGCTGGTCAATTCGCTTTTTTTATTCACGCACTTTTCTGGGTCCACAAAGAACGCCACTACAGAACAACTCATTGCGATCTCCAAAACTGAGGAAGCTGAAATCGAGGCAATTTCTTAAAAAATATGGGGTTTCTATGAAACCCTCAAAACATATAAACAACACCCAACTGTTGTTCAGCAATCAGAGTTATCAAAACAAATCGACAGAATTTTTGTAAAAGTCTATGAAAGCCAAAAGCTTAACCTCCTGCTAAGACACACCCGATCTAGAAAAGAAGGACTGTTAATGGTTCTTAAGCACCCTTTTCTACCATTGCATAATAATGATTGTGAAAAAGACATACGAGAATATGTCAAGCGGAGAAAAATCTCGGGGACTTTTCGTACACCAAACTGCTTAAATTAAGTGGTTTCCAGGACTTTTTGAGAAGTTACTATAGGCCCAATTGTTAAAAAAAATAAATTACTTTTCTCCTGAAATTTCTTTACTAATAATGGCCCTTGATTAACATCTAGTATATAAAAGGAGTCTATTATGAGTGGATTAGGGAATTTAACAGCGTTCGGCGAGGATCATAATCAGAATACAACACCATTGATTCCAGCTGATGCTGATAGACAATATCAGATGAAAAGGGGTCGAAAAGCGGATATTGATGCGAAGGTAAAAACCCTTGAAGGAAGGATTGAGCAGCTAAATAGCGGTATAGCAAGTGGAAATACCGGAATAAAAATTGCTAATTTTGTTGAACGTATTTTTAAGAGTATAGATTTGCACTTTACAAAAATTTCGCAAAATTCTTTAGATAGAAATATCACTCAATTGAAGGATTTTTTGCCTCCACGTAATGAAGAAGAGCAGTTAAAGGAAGACAGGCAGGCAGATTTTCTAAAAACCAATGTTCAAACAGCAGGCGCAAAGCTTGAACTTAAGGATAACAGAGAGAATATCAAAGATGTACAACAAGGGTCTATAGTTATAGTAGAAACAGCAAAAGGTAAATACAGCTATGCTAAAGTTAAAAGTTTTGTTCGTCCTGCTAGCGGAACTATTTACGCAATACAAGTGGAATTATCAAATGGTAAATCTGTTACATATCCACTGAAACAGAATAAAGTCACCACATTAAATAAAGAGCAAATGGATAAATATAATGGTATTGATCCCTCTTCCCCTCTAACATTTACAAAAACCGCTTCTATAGCAACTCAAAGAGACTGCGCTAGTGCTGCACAATCTTTTCTTGAAATTGGGATAACAAATCTAAATGGTAGTTGTTCGTTTATCTCGGCAGATCCAGCTGCTCCCATAGCAATGGCCGATGTTACTATAAATGGTAAATTAGATGAAGGGGTATACTCAATTGAATATGCGCCAATGGTTCAAGATCAGATGGGAGCCGATGCTAAAAATTCAAAGATAATCGCAGTATATGGAGTGGCAAGTCAGTATAATGGAGCAGAAGCCCCTAATACTACACCCGTTCCTATTGGTGGTGCTGAAAAAGCTTATAGCAAGGACAAAACTCAAGGCCCTGGAGCTCAAAGAATGTACTCAACAGACCAAGTAGAATTGATCAATCATGCTGTGTATAAAGGAATGAACGCAATTGCTAATGTCCTTGAAGAGGATACAAAGGCCACCTTATTAGGAGGGTATCTCATCC
>CAMDFS010000070.1 GCA_945897715.1 Chlamydia trachomatis | reverse complement strand
TCAGAGGGCGGGAAAATTTACTTAGGTAGATGTGAACAAACAATTAAAACTACCTATTTAGTGCAAGAGGCTATTGATTATGTGAGATCCTTACCAAATAGTGGAGTCTCTGTTGAGACGGTTGAACAAGTTGAAATGCTTCAAAGAGTTGAAGCGTATCTCACCGAAAACAAAAACCAGAGAAAGGGTTGCTAAACTTGTTAAAAAACCAAGTTTTCAATTTATCTAACGTAAAATCAAAATGATACAGCATTTGACCTCATAGCACATCTCTAAAACAGCTTTTTCTTAGAATTAATGAGATTCAAAAGAGCAACATCGTTTTAAGTAGCTCATAATAGCGTGTTTAACAAAACAGTTGTAAAAAATATTATTCATTTACTTAATTAAAATATAACAAAGGTGTATTTTTTGATTAATCCAATAAATAATTCAACAAGCACAACCCCAGAAGTACATGTTCACCCAGAAATTAAAACTCCACTTTCAAACTTTTTTAATGTGACAAAGTATGAAGATGCTAAAAAGATGCACTGGGGGTTTACAGCAGGAAAAATCATTGGTTTAATTGGTTTAAATTTCGTTTCTTTAACTATGTTCGCTGTTCACTCCGCTTTACTAAGAAATGCAAAAATAAAGGCCACTAAAGGAGCTAAGGCCGCTAAAACATCTAAACCAGCTACCCCTCCCCCGAAGGTAGAGCATCTAATGCATACTCCACATTCTTTTTATAGAGGAATGTCTGTTAAGCTTGGTGAAAATGCAATAGTAGTTGCCGGAATGGGACATCCTAAAAACAACAACGAAAATTATAACTATAGTGAAACAAAAAGTATAGAGGGTGTTATCGCCGACTTGAAGGAGAGAGGGTTTAATGAAATGATCTCTTTAGACCATCAATTTAAACGTGAAATGAAGAACAACTGGAATGATCCTGATCATGTTTTACATCAAATATTTGTTAAGGATTTTAATTCACTAACTCTCAATCAAAGCCTAAAAATTCTGAAGATTGTTAAAAAGCAGGTGCAAATAATAGACACATAGTGATCCATTGTGGCCAAGGGTCAGGCCGTACAGGTTCAGCTTTAGCTACAATCCATCTAATGTTGCTAATACAAAAAAAAATTGATGACGGGACTTTAGATTCCATTAACTCAAGTAAAGATAATAGAATTCAGTTATTTAAAGAGCCTTTTCAAACTAACACTACCGCTTTGGTGCACGAGGCTATTACTTTTGTGAGAAAACTTAAAAATAGCAATATGTCTACTGAAACAGCTGCCCAAGTGCGAGTACTTGAAAGGGTTGCAGAATATCTCATCAGAAACAAAAATACACTTCCCTAACTTCAGTTAGAATAGACCTTCTTAAATTGCGAAATATTGCCATCAATTTCAAGCCACTGCTGATCCACAATTTCCTTTGCCTTCCTTGACTCCTCCATATAAGATTCCTCATCCTTCATGGTGCATCGAATTTTTTCTATGAGCTCATCCCCTCTCTTAAAACGAAGCGGAGTTTCTTTATAGGGGGTGATATCTTGACAAACAATAGGAAGCCCTTGAGCTGCTGACTCTAGGAACTTAATATTACTCTTTCCGTGATTATAGGGGTTATCGGCAAGGGGGGCAATCATCATATTTGGTTCTAAACTATGGATTACTTTTGGAAGAAGACCAAGGGGCACCGCTTTATAATATTCCATCTCTTTGCTCTCAACATATTTTAATAGCAACCTAGGGCAGCATGCGATAAATACCCAAGTAAACTCATTCCTTGTCGCCTCCATCACTTTCAAGACATCTGTAAAGTCATCCTTGTCATTATTTATCATGGCACAATCAATATGGGAGGTGGACCCTGCATAAATAATTCTAGGCTTAGCCTTATGCTTACGGTAATTTCTTCTTAACCCTTCTACACTATAGAAATTTCCTGCCCAGAAAAATGGAATCCTATTCGGCAGGACTGTAATTTCTTCTATTCCTGTTGCTTTATGGTAGTAGTCTTTCAAGTATTGCGTAGAAACTGTTATCTCATCACACAAATCCATTATTTCCATTATCGATTCTTTAGGATCTCCTTTTCCTTCAGACTTGCAGTAGTGAAAATCTGGCACATCGTCTAAAAATAAGACATCATCCACATCATAAATTAACTTAAAATTTGACACCTTGCTTAATTCTGACAGTTTTTCTACATATTTCAGAGAAATATCTCCCGCGCTTCTTTGAATGACAACAACATCAGAGGTGGTGTATGGCAAAGCATCAATAAAGTAGTTCTTTATCGATGAGTACATTATTTCCTTCCTCAAAGCCATCTGATATGCTGGCCACAAACACCTCCAGTAGGCAAGCCCTCTGAGTGTAGATGTATGGTAAAATACTTTTATTAATTGTTGATCATTCATTTGGTACATAAATATTTTCGATTTTTGTCTTGATAGGAAAGAGAAAAAAGTTCTTTATACATTCCTATATTTTCATCTAATTCTAACCACATCCCATCTAGCATCTTTCGTCCAAGTCTTGAAGCCTCTATATAACACTCTTCTGTTGCAAGAGTTTCTCTTATTTGATGAAGCATCTGCTCTCCTGTTGTAAAACGAATTGGGCACATTTTATAGGGAGTAATATCTTGGCAGGCTATCGGCAAGCCATGTGCTGATGCCTCTTGAAATTTACAGTTACTCTTGCCATGATTATTTACATTATTTGATAGTGGCGCTATCATCATGCACGCCTCTAAACCGGAGAGCTTTTGATGGTAGCTTGCCATCGATTCAATCACATGATATTCTACATCCCCTTGCAGGCACTGCTTTTCAAGCTCAAGGGGAACTGCGCCAAAAAACACCCACCTAAATTCATGAAGGGAGTTTTTAATTGCCTCAACAATATGGGTAAAATCATCATTTCCGAGCTTTCCAAATGAATTCATATGAGAGGTAGATCCAGCAAATACAATCCTTGGACGCTTTTTATGTTTTTTATAGATTTCTAGACGGATCTCTTCATTGTAGTAATTTCCCGCCCAAAAGAAAGGGATTTTATTTGGGATCACTGTGATATTGTTATGCCCAAACTTATGCAAGTAATACTCTTTTAAAAATGGAGTGCTTACTGTAATTTCATCACAGAGAGAAAAAATCATCTTCATTGCCTCTCCATTGAATAATTCAGGCCTTGATTGATGATTGTAATAGGTGGGCATATCTTCTCGAACAAGAACATCATCTACATCATGGATGATCCGAAACCCTACTTTTTCTCGCATTGCAGCAAGGGCATGGATATACTTTGCATGCTCAAAACTTGTAGCTCTTTGTAGCCAAATAACATCTACCTCTGCATATGTACTTGTATCTCGCAAATAGCTAATAGTTGTATTAAAATCAATTTCATCCAAGACATCTAATTGATAGGTAGGCCAGATTGAACGCCAAAATCCAGAGGCGTATATCCCCGCTGGGAATGTTAAAATTGAAGGTTTTAATTTTTTTTCATGACCCATATCCCCTCTATATAGTATTGTGTATTTTTGCACAGGAATTTTTCTTGAAAAATACAAATCATCATAGAGATATCTTAAAGCAAAGGCTTAGTGGTAAATCGAAAGATTTTTTTGCAGTTGTCGGTCCATGCTCCATTTATGAAGAAGAGGAGACTTTTCTCTACGAAGAAAAACTTAAAAATCTTCAAGGTGAACTTGGGGATTCCATTTTCCTCTTCATGAGGGCTTTTGTCGAAAAATCCCGCACATCCCTTGGTTGGAGGGGGTTTGTATATCAACCTGACCTATTAAAACCTGAAGATATCCTCAAAGGCATTGATAGGACCCGTAAATTATTCCTGCAGCTGCAAACCCCCCTTGCGATGGAGTGTATTGATCCTAATATCTATCCTTATCTTGAGGATCTCCTTTGTTGGGGATTTATTGGAGCAAGGACATCTACCTCTACTACCCATCGAGTCTTAGCTTCTAATGGATCTATCCCCTTTGGGTTTAAAAACACCTTGGATGGGGATATTTCCTCAGCTATAAACTCCTGTATTGTCTCAAAGCATTCTCACTGTATTCTAACAGAAAATGGACAAACATTTACAAAAGGAAATCCATATACACACCTTGTACTTCGTGGTGGATATAATGGACCTAATTACAGCAGAAATGAATTAGAAAAAGCATCTTCGGCAGCAAAAAATCAAGGAATTTCTACTCCAATTCTTATTGACTGCTCACATGGAAATTCTCCCAATAAACCCGACGACCAAAAAACAGCTTTTCTTTCAGCAATAGAGAGGTTTAATGAATCAAAAGAGAATATTTTAGGGGTTATGCTTGAGAGCAACCTTCACAAAGGGTCAGATAAAAGGATTAAAAGACACGGTGTTTCATTTACTGATCCCTGTTTAAGTTTTGATGAAACAAGGGAACTTCTTCTTATTGCTGCCGAAAAAATCACTCAGCAACGCAAGGAAGAATCAAATCAACCCACATCCTATGCGTATAATCACTAACTACCTCACCATCAAGTGAAATAATTTCAAGTTTGTAAACTAAAAATCCCTTTTTCTCCGTAAACTCTTTACCAAGAAGCTCAACAACTTGAGCCCCTGCCCTTCTTTTAATAGGATAAACAAGGGTTTCCTTGGTTAAGTTACGGTAGATAATATCTACCTTAAGTCGATATTTATGCGCCTCAAATTGTATCGGTAACGACCAATTAATAAAGAGCTTCTCCCCTTTTGGTGGATTTAATGCACGCGGATCGGGAGTTTTTGCAAATCGACTTGCAAAAGTCAACTTATCCGTTTTGATTTTATCAACACCTATGTAGCTAGATGAACAACTACTAAAAATAACAGCACATATCACAAGGGAAAATATCTTTATTTGCTTAATCACTAAATCCTCTATACTAAAAATCCATGAAAGAAGTGTACAAAGAGTAGTAATAGATGTCAAAAACTATCGTTAAATCAGTCTTAGGAGCGCTTATCATTGACGGCAAGGTAATCCTTGTAAAACGTAGAGACTGCCCAGTATGGGTTTTGCCTGGTGGCAAGATCGATGATGGAGAAACCCCTGAAGAAGCCATTATTCGAGAAACAAAAGAAGAGACTGGTTACGATGTAATCATTGATAAAAAAGTAGCCCTCTATACCTCTACCTCCCCCTTTATTCGCCCTGTCTATCTTTTTAAACTTCTTCCTTTAAAAAATTTTCCCGGAGAATTTGATACAAAAGAGACTAAAGAAGTGGGGCTTTATTTTCCTGATAAACTTCCACAAGGAACTGTTCCTTTCTATGTTGACTGGATTAAGGAGGCTTTTGAAAACAAACCCTATTTTGAAAAGAAAATCACCACCATCACCCCATTATTTATCCTCAAAGCAATCTTAAGCCACCCAATAATTGTGGGGAGGTTTTTTCTTGCTAGAATTGGCCTACATATAAACACTTAAATCATATCTTTGTGGTTCACAAGCTTTTCAAATTCTTCTTCGGTTAGTAAGCCTAAAAAATTTGCTGCAGCTTTGAGTGTAATCCCCTCTTTGTGCGCTTTTTTTGCAATTGAGGCTGCATTATCATACCCAATATGTGGATTTAGTGCGGTAACTAACATCAAAGAATGCTCAAGATGCTTTGCTATCATCCCCTCATTTGCCTCTATTCCCTTCAGACACTTATCAACGAAGCTATTTGCCGCATCAGCTAATAGGTGAATGGATTGAAGTAAATTATAAATCACTACAGGACGAAAAACATTTAACTGCAAATGGCCCATGCTTCCAGCAATACCAATTGCTGCATCATTTCCCATCACTTGACAGGCAACTTGTGTGATCATCTCACACTGGGTGGGGTTTACCTTTCCAGGCATAATCGAGGAGCCTGGTTCATTTTCAGGAAGTAGCAATTCAGCAAGTCCACATCTTGGGCCAGAGGCAAGCAGGCGAATATCATTGCCTATTTTCATATAAGAGACTGCAAGGGTTCTTAATGCACTAGAAAGATGGACAAGGCCATCCATAGAACCAAGGGCCTCAAATTTATTTGGCGCTGTGGTAAAACTTCTCCCCAAATATTTCGATAGTAGCTTTGCCACTTTTTTTGCATACTTTGGATGAGTATTTAACCCAGTTCCCACTGCCGTACCACCGAGGGCTAGAAAAGACGCTCCAATTGCTGCCTCTTTAATCCTTATCATCCCATTTTCTATCTGCATGGCAAACCCAGAAAATTCTTGCCCGAGGGTAAGGGGTGTTGCATCCATTAAATGCGTTCTACCACACTTCACAATCATTTTGAACTGCTCTACTTTTTCCAAAAGATGCTTCAAAAAAAGTTCTAAGGAAGGGAGCAACTTATCAAAGATAAGCATGACAGAGGCAATTACACAGGCCGAAGGGACTACATCGTTAGAGGATTGGCTTTTATTTACATCATCATTGGGATGAATAAAAGAATACTTCCCCAATTCCCCTCCATTTTTCAAATTGGCAAGATTGGCGATCACCTCATTCACATTCATGTTTGTCTGTGTCCCAGATCCTGTTTGCCAAACTACCAATGGAAAATGCTCCTCATACTTGCCTGCAAGTACATCATCGGCAGCAGATACGATCAAATCACGCTTTTCTTTGGTTAAAAGCTTTAAATCCGCATTCACATATGCAGAAGCTTTTTTTATAAGAACTAGAGAATGAACAACTTCTGCTGGCATCTTCTGACCGCCGACTTTGAAATTCTCTAACGAACGTGCCGTTTGGGCCCCATAAAGCATCTCCATGGGCACTTTAACCATTCCCATTGTGTCGTTTTCTTCCCTAAAC
>CAMDFS010000069.1 GCA_945897715.1 Chlamydia trachomatis | reverse complement strand
ACAGCGGGGATACAACTGTAATTGGCTTTTTTGTTCTTTCCTGCAATATTTTCTGCAGCAAGAATTCCCTGGTAGGATGCGGCATGGGCAAGCATCGACTTGCCAGTAACATCGCCAACTGCATAGATTCCAGAAATTGATGTTTCAAGATATTCATTTACATCAATGAAGCCCATTTTATTTGTTCCAAGTCCAGCAGCTTCAAGGTGGAGTCTATCTGTAAATGGTTTTCGCCCAGTGGAGACAAGAAGACTATCTCCTGTAACTTTAGTTCCATCTGAAAGAGTACATACAATCTCTTTGTCAGAGAAGTCTATTTTGGTAAGGCCCTTTCCAAGCTCTAGGTCTATTCCCCTTTGAGCAAATTTTTTAGTAAGGTGTGTTGCAATTTTTTCTCCTTGCGTAAGAACAAGTTTTTGAAACATTTCAATAATAGTCACCTTTGCTCCAAGTTCTTTAAAAAGAGAGGCAAATTCACAACCGATATAGCCCCCACCGATGACGATTAGATGTTTTGGGACTTTAGTAATTTCTAAAATTGAGGTGGAATCATGAATATTTTCTCTGTTAACTGTCACATGGGGAAGTGTTGCGGGGATACTCCCTGTGGCTATGATCGTATTTTTTGTCGTTATTGTTTTGGAGTCAAAGGACTTAATCTTGATAGAGGTGGGCGAAGTAAAGCTTGCGATCCCTTCATAAATATCAACCCTAGCCGCTTGCAATAGCCCCTTTACACCATTGCATAATTCAACAACCACAGCATCTTTTTTCTGTTTCATTTTTGCGTAGTCGATACTAAATCCGTTTACCTCGATTCCAAAGTCGGAAGCTTCTTTGATTGTTTTTAAAACACTTGCGTGAGAAAGAAGAGTTTTTGTGGGGATACAACCGCGAGCTAAACAGGTTCCACCGAGCACATCTCTTTCGACAATGGCTACTTTTAAACCTAAATGCGAAGCTTTAATTGCGCTAACATAGCCGGCAGGTCCACCACCAATAACAACAACATCATAGTCCATCTATTTATCCTTTTTTTGTAAGTATACAAAATTTTAGATTTAAAAGGATGCCAAGATATTTTATGATTTTTTTATAGTTATGCTAGTGCCTTGAGATTTCTTTGAGCTAGTGGTAGTAATTTTCTTCTTAATTTCACAAGTTGAGGCACCAAGGGATATCTATTCTCTGCGCTGTTGATAATTTCTTCATTTTTCATTCGATCTATTAAGGAAAACCCCTTTTCGATGGTAGTTCTTATATTTTCAGGCAGTGTAGATGTATCCATACTATTCCAAATCTCTTTATAATACTCAATAAATGGCAGCTCTTCTTTTATACTAGTAATGCTATTTGACCCATTAATATAAAAAATGATCGTCTTTTGTAAATGATTTATACATCTATCTATCAGAGAGGGTAGAAGAAATGCTTGCTTAATACTTGCCTCTATTGCATCGTATTTTATTTTTAATAAGGGATCTTTCTTTAAAGCAGAAAGTTTTTCCACTTCTTTTTCCAGGCTTCTCTCTAGGGAATGGTTTAATACAATAGACTTATGAAACCCTCTTATTTGAGAGTTATCTACCTCCTCTTTAGAATTTGTAGTAACGGCAGAAACAGCTTCTGCCGTTTTTTGTGAACTGCTGCTGCTCCATGCATCCATCACATTGTAAACAAGGGGATAAGATCGACTTAAACCCTCTGTGGAGTGGTAAAAGTTAACCTTCCAGGGCATTATTTCATACAGGATGATTTTATCAGGGCGCAGTATTGCCTCATTCCACGATTGATCTCCAGTTGTTAGGGTAAGGTTTTCCGATACATCTTGAAGTTCCTGCATTGTTTTATTTTGAAAAGGGTATGGATTTATAATCCTAAGGACTTTACCCTCTGGATTTGTAGAAATAACTTCACTTTCTACACCCCCCGAAGTTACAATTTCTACCTTGCTTATGCCGGCAGATACCAACTCTGCTACATTATACTTACATTTGTCCCCAAATTCACATTGTAGTCCTTTTGATTCTGATCTCCATGGGATTACAATATCGATATTTTTAGTTGGATTGTCTTTTTCTGATAAAGCTATAGTAGAGACAAATTTAGACATAGATTTAGATGTATGGGCATACCCAAAAAATAGTTTTGTGGATTCTAGGTACTCATGAGAAGTTTTTTCTTGAAGAATAAGACCCATTTTTTCAGGATGCTCTTCAGAGATAGATTGTAGTTTTTTTGCTTTTTCCTCATCATTAAGTGGTTTAATTAAGCCTTTGTCTGTAAATATGCCAAGCTCTCCTGGACCTATTCCTGCACTTATAATAAAATTCATGAATTGCTCCTTAGTTTCCATTGGATCGTTTATGTATCCATATTCCAAAATAAGTTGAGTGGGTACATCAGTTAATGTCGGAAAATGCTTTACAACAGAGCCATCCTCTGGGCGGGTTGGACCTATAATAACGCAATCGGAGTCAAGTGTCTTAGATTGAGGGTCTTTTGAAGTAACTATTACTAAATCTTCGTGAGGATTCAAACCCCTTAATATATTTCGGGCTTCCTGATCACGGCGGCTGGGAAGAATTGCAATGGTCACCTGACAATTTGCTTTGAGTAAGGCTTGCGCAGTTTTATTAATAAAAAGGATATCCCCATAGCCAGCTTTTTCTAAAAGAACTAAGGTTACGTGTTTAACAGCTAATGGGTCTACTGTTCCTTTACCGCAAGTATTTATAAAATTATCTTGGTTGATTGTTAATGTTGCACTTGCATATTTAGTAATATTATTAATTCTTGGATCATTTCCAAGGGGATCAAGAATATGAAAAGGTCTCTCTTCTTTGCTTTCTATCTCACTTGGAAAACCTTCTGGATATTGATGTGGTTTAGAATTTGCTGCGTCCATAATTATCCCCTATGATATATTTCTTTATGGATAATAAATTTGTACTTTTATTCAATAAGTATCTGTTTTTAATGAAATATTTTTTGTGTTTTGATAGAGTGAAGATTGGGAGATTTAATTATGCTAAACCCTTTTTTTAATGAACGTATCCTTATTGCACATAAAGCAGCCGATAGGACTATGTCTGAAAACACCCTTGAATCTTTGATGAGAATGGAGAAAAAAGGGGCAAAATGGGTTGAAATCGACTGTCATCTTATGAAAGATGGAAATATCGCTGTGATTCACGATCTAACTTTGGATAGAACAACCTTTTCGAAGGGGAAAATTACCAATAAAAAGCTGGAAGATCTTGCCCATGTCTATGTAAAGGCTCAAGGAGCGGAAAAGATCCCTTTGCTTGCCGACCTTTTAACCTATGCATATAAAAAGAATATCCATGTAATGATTGAAGTTAAGGATAAGAATCTTGCAATTGTTAAAAAGATAGATGATTTAATCAGTGCATATAACTCAGATCTTTTTGTAATATACTCTTACCATAAGAAAATAGTGATGGCATTTGTAGAGTTAAAGCCTCAGTATTCAATTAGGTGGAACATGGAATGGTTAACAGAAAATAAACTGAAATTAGCAAAAAAATTAGGGGTAGGGATAAATTTAAATAGACGTTTTGTCTCTAAATCGGATATAGAGAGGCTAACAGCAGTGGGGTTAGATTTGCATGTCTTTACAGTAAATAGTGCAAAGCAGGCAAAACAGTTATTTGATCTAGGGGTCAAGGCAATCATTACGGATAGTTTGTTTATGGGAGAGGTAGATGGGTAGTAAGGAGAAGATGCGTTTGTGTCCTTATTGTGAGGGATCAGTTCCTTTAGAATCAACAAGTTGTCGATTCTGCGGTTCTGCTTTTGAAGATTCCTTTACCAGAATGAAAGGTGCTTTTCGTGACGAAATTGATTCCTCCCAATATAACCCCCTATATTCACCTGCTGCAGAGACTTCCCAAGAAAGTGTTTTCTATCCAGAAAATACTGAGCCATTAAAAAGAGCTTATGCACAAGAAGAGCCGAACGAAGAGGAGGAAAAAGGGCATATTGTTGCGCTAACCCTTCTTTCTTGCGGTGGAATGTTGTTTACCTTGGCCTTGTTGCTATTGCTATTTTCTGAGCACGGAAGACTTGTGCTTGAATGGAGAAGCAAATACTGGGGTCTATATATGATTCTTGGCCTTCCAATGCTTTACTATGGATTTAAGAAATTGAAAGCGCTATAGTGCTTTAAAGTAATATATTCCGGAAAGTTTCGGCAAGTTCAGGTGTTGGGCCTAAAAGCTCAAGCTGAGAGAGGTGTTTTTCCACCAATTTTTCATCTGGAACCATGATCGTAAATGCAAATAACTTATGTGTAATATCTTTCTTCACTTCGATAGAAAATTCATGGAATAGATGGAAAGCCTCATGCTTAAACTCTTGCAGGGGGTCTTTTTGTGCAATGGATTGCATAGAAACTTCTGTTCTTAGATGATCAATAGCAAGCAGGTGCTTTTGCCACTTATTATCGATAGAGCGTAGTAAAATAGACCTTACAATATCAATTAAAACCGGCAATGGATCAACATCTTTACCACTTAATCTCTGTAACACAGAAATTGTTGTCCCTTCAGCTTTTAATTTTGATCTAAATGCAGAGAGAACCTTTCCTTTAATTAAGTTAAAAGTCTCTGTAGTCATTGGGGGAGTAATTTCATTGCTAAGAGAGATTGGAACATGGCTCATTAAAAGCTCATTTAACCGCTCAGTTGTAAGGTGTTTATTGGCAAGGTATTCCTCTTGGAACCTTCTGCAAATGGTCTCTGTAAAATCTGTAAGAACTTTTGCAGCAATGGGAAGAATATCATCTAACATGAGAATAGAGTCCCTATAAGCGTAAATCTCAGAGCGGTGCTTGTTCATCACATCATCATATTCGAGGGTATGTTTCCTTATTTGGAAGTTTTTCATCTCCACACGTTTTTGAGCAGTCTCAATAGATCTATTCAAAATAGGGGCAGAAATTGCCTCCCCTTCAGGGGGTCTAAATTTAAGGAGCATATTTGCAATTCTTGGGGAGGAGAACATTCTCATTAAAGGATCTTCAAAAGCGACATAGAATTTAGAGACTCCAGGGTCTCCCTGGCGAGCACAACGACCCCTTAGCTGTCTATCAATTCTTCTCGAATTATGCCTTGTAGTTCCGATGACATATAAACCACCAAGATCTGCAACACCCTCTTCCAATTTAATATCTGTACCACGTCCAGCCATGTTGGTCGCAACAGTGATAGCACCTTTTCTACCTGCATTAGCGATGATCTCTGCCTCTCTGGCATGATTTTTAGCGTTTAAAACAGTATGAGGGAGATTTTCATTTCGGAGGATTCTAGAAAGCTTTTCTGAAATTTCTACAGACTCAGTTCCAATTAAGATGGGCTGTTCCTTAGCATGAATCTTATGAATATCTTGAATAATTGCTGCATACTTTTCCCTTTCAGTCATGTACACTTCATCATCAATATCTTTACGTATACATTTTTTATGCGCTGGAATTGCTAATACATTTAGTCCATAGATGTCTTTAAATTCTTTAGATTCTGTGATGGCAGTTCCTGACATCCCAGCAATTTTTTTGTATAGACGAAAATAGTTTTGCAGCGTGATGGTTGCAAAGGTTTGTGTCTCTTTTTGTACGGCAAGATTCTCTTTTGCTTCAATTGCTTGATGCAAGCCATCGGAAAAACGGCGTCCTGGTTGAGGGCGCCCTGTATTTTCATCAATAATGACAATTTTTCTATCTTGAACGATATAATCAACATCATTTTCCATCAATAATTGAGCTCTAAAAAGTTGTCTAATATTATGAGACATCTCTTTTCTACGGGCATCTTCTTCCCTAAGGGCAACTTTTTGTGCAAGGGCTTCTTTTTCAGGTAGATGTGCTTTATCAATTAGCGCATGCTCATGTCCTAAGTCAAGCATCATGAAAGCAGTTTCATCTCCTTTCCATTGTTTTACCCCACGATCGGTAAGCTCATAGTCCTGATTTTTCTCATCGATAAGGATATAGAGATCAACAATTTTTTCTGCACGGGCTTCTTTGTTAAGATCGGAGAAATAGAAAGTATCAATTTCTTCTAATTCTTTCCTAATTTCAGGGTTTTCGTTATAACGTTTTAAGACTTTATTGGTCGGAGTCCCTTTAGAAACAAGCCATAGGTTCTCTAAAGCCTCTTTTTTCTTCTCCTTATCCTCTTTCGAAAGTTTTAAAGTTTTAAGGTCTCTGGAGGTTGTAATGCCAAGGGATTCAAGCTCTCTACGAGCAGAGGATGCCAAGTTATTGCAATACTCTTTTTGTACTTTTACCATATCAGCTACAGGGACTTTTAAATCATCATACATTTGCATCGAATTTTCTGTTGGACCTGAAATAATCAGAGGTGTTCTTGCCTCATCAATCAAAATAGAGTCAATTTCATCAACAATAGTAAAATAGTGTCCGCGCTGCACTTTTTGCTCTTTGCTTCCAATCATGGAATTATCACGAAGATAATCGAAACCAAATTCTGAGGCTGTGCTGTAAACCACATCAGCGCTATATATCTCCTTTCTCTTGTCTGTTGATGTCTTATTTAAAAGTGGCTTTGCTTCAATCCCTAAAAAAGAAAAAATCGATCCCATCCAAAGACAGTCACGCTCTACAAGGTAATCATTGACCGTAACAAGGTGGACAGGCTTTTTTGTGAGAGCATGAAGATATAAAGGCATAGAACAGGTGAGTGTTTTTCCCTCGCCAGTTTGCATCTCTGCTATGGTTCCTTTATGCATGGCAATTGCACCAATCATTTGCACATCATAAGGGATCATATCCCAAATTTGAGTATGACCTAAAACGGTAATTTCTTTGCCACAAAGGCGTCTACAGGTGTTTTTTACGACTGCATAAGCATCAACTAAAATGTCATCGACAGTTTCTCCATTACTTAGCCTCTCTCTCAAAATTATTGTTTGTTCTTTTAAATCTTGGTCAGAAAGCTTTTGCAATTCTGCCTCTTTTAGATTGATCTGTTTAACAATTTTTCTATAACGGGAAATGATTCGATCGCCTGAAGTTCCAAATATTTTCTGTAGCATATTCCTAACCTATAAATAGTGTTTAACAAAGGTTATTTTACAGAAAAACCTATTAAAATGCCATAGATAAAGAGACTCTATCAGGCCCGGCTGTAAACTTAAAATTTGA
>CAMDFS010000068.1 GCA_945897715.1 Chlamydia trachomatis | reverse complement strand
ACAAATTATTTTTTGCAAGAGATTAACTTTTTATTTGTAATTATTTCATGAATAATGATTGTAAAGATAAATAGTATAATAAAATCAAATAGAGGTTGAAATGGCAAATAATA
Organism: Chlamydia trachomatis; assembly: GCA_945897715.1. Lineage (GTDB taxonomy): Bacteria > Chlamydiota > Chlamydiia > Chlamydiales > 2-12-FULL-49-11 > JAJACQ01. The sequence continues at coordinate 7,162 of CAMDFS010000068.1, read as the reverse complement.
AAATAACCAAAAAAAAAGCAAGTAGTAAGAAAAAATATGCATTCTATACCTTAGGTCTAGGGCTTGTTCTTCTTGGAGCAACGCAGTTATCTCCAGCTCAGCAATCAGTGGATAAGACAGCCGGGCAAGATCAAGAAAGTTTTGTAGAAGACTCTCCAGTACAAAATACAGCAGATACAACAAAGAATGCTTCACAAAGAAAACAGGCGATCAACTCCCTTAGCACAAAAAATAAAGCAGCCTTTCACACTTTAAGTGAAAAAGATCAAAAGAAAGTAATAGATGCTCATAAAAGCGGCAAAGGAGCACAAAATGGATTAAGCGATGTCCTTGATAAAGATGCACAGGATCATCAAGAGAATAAGGATGCTGCGGCCCCTTCAGAGAATCAAAATTCACCAGCCTCTAAATCAATGAAAAAAAATCAACAGAATGTTTATGATTAAATACTTATTATTTCCAATATGTACGACACTGTCTTTGTTTGGGGCCTATAGCACAACGCCTCAACCTGTAACAGGAAGTACAGGTCAATCTAAAATGCATCAGATGCAGCAAAAGCATCCTGATATGCTTCCAGATGATCAGCGTCATGTCATGAATATGCTAAGTCCTTTGTATCAAAGGATTTATATGTATGGACTAAATGATGATCAGAGGGAGTCGGTAGCAGTTTTTGAAAGACGGGGAGAAAATCCTTATAGAGCAATTGATAATATTCTAAAGCGTGATAGAACCCGCAGTGATCCAGCAATGAATCAAGATAAATCTCCTAGAGGGAGAACTGAGAGGGCCACTTCGCAAAAGAGTTATATTATTTCAGAAAGAAGTAGTAATTCTCAAATGGATGAAGTGTATGATAATGATGAAGATTACGAATTGTATACAAGCGAGGTCCCTGTAAAAGAGGATGTAACTTGTAGTAGGTATAAAAGCTCTAGGCCTGTAACGAAGAAAAAACCGCAGAAAGTTGTTGTAGTGGAGGAGCCAAAGCCAAAGAAAATAGCTGAACCTTGCACACCATGTAACAATAAAGAGCCTGAAGTGTGTGTTAAGAAAGATGTGTTGAAAGAAACTGTGGCAACTCAACCTGCTCAGGATAAGACTTGTAATGAAAAATCTATAGAGAAAGTTAAGAAAGCTCCTGAGATAAAAGTTGAGAAAGCTCAACCTGTAAAAACTAAAACTTGTAGTAAAAAGTCTGTAGAAAGTGTTAAGAAAGCTCCTGTGATAAGAGTTGAAAAAGCCCGACCTGTAAAAACTAAAACTTGTAATAAAAAGTCTATAGAAAGTGTTAAGAAAGCTGCTGTGAAGAAAGTTGTGAAAGCTCAACCTGTAAAAACTAAAACTTGTAATAAAAAGACGCTAAAAAAGTACCGATATGTGGAAAACTATAGCCGATGCAAATGCAAAAAATGTATTAAGTAGATATAAAAGGGTATGTAAAGAAAAAGAAATGGATAACATTGATGGAAAAATGCGTGAGGATCGCACTTTCTATAGAGCCAGAGAAATAGAATATTACTCCATATAAAACAGAGCCAATAAATGAAGCAAGTAGAAATGAAAGATTTAGAGTAAAGAAAAGATGGCTTAATGCAAATACCAGGGAAACAGCGATAATTGCAAGGAGTGGTGCTGCTCTATTTGGTAAATTCTTAGTGATTTCATGTTGCAAAAACCCTCTGTAAAAAGCCTCTTCAGGAATGACAACAAAAAAGAAATTGATAATAAGCCAATAAATGGTTGTTGGTGGAAGCTTTATATCAAGAGCAACTAAATGTGAAAATTTTGAATAGCCCAGGAGAATAAAAGCGGAAAATGCAATCCATGGAATGGTGATGATTAAAGTTTGTTTCCATCCCTCTTTAGTTTGTAATACCTTTATGCTCAAGCCAAGAAGGAGAATTGCAAGACTTACCTTATCAAAGTTTAGATAAAGATTTATAGGAACTGTAGATGCCCCATAGGTAATTTCTTTAAGTAGTAAAAGATTCTGAAATCCTTTGAGCATATGAGTCATGATCCCCATACCAACAATTGCAATGACCATCGAGGCAAAAAGGTGGATGAAACGTTTTGGGCTAAACTTCAAACAAAGCAAAGCGATGGTTATCACTGCAAGTGGAAAAAGGGAGGTATAAGTGACAATTCCTCCTAAATAGGCAAGGCAATAGCTAATGAAATAGAGAGGCGCAAAGAGATAATATTTAGAAAAAGTCCAGCAGCTAATGATTGAGCATAGGAGTAAAATATATGCAACAAAAGCAAAGGGATTATTGGTGAGTAAAGAAAGTGCTTCCATAGGTTTATTATATAGTTTTAACCTATAAATACAATAGAATTTCGTTGAGAACGTTTTGGTTATGATACTCAGAGGAAAAGAGTTTTACTGTCTCTGATTGATTAAACTCTATGATTGCATTGATGTAGGACATATATGTTGCTTCATCCATTGTTGCAAGGAATGTATGGAGTTCATCCAAATTTTTGAATTTTCTTGCATCAATAAATGTTTCTGCGGGAATATATTTTGTGACTTTTGAAGAACCAAGATAAATTGGGACACAAAGGGAATTAAAGGACTCAAAAAGTTTTTCCGATATATAGTAGCTATCATTTAACCAGTTTTCATAGCAGTAGTTAAATTTATGAGATCTAAGAACAAGGTCCTTATCATCTGCCATCCCTTTAAAGACAGGATAAAAAGCTGGTCCCCAACCGCGCTTCCCGTATAGGGAAAATGAAGATGGGTAGTATTGTTGATAGAACAGACAGATCTTTTTGCGGACGGAGTAGAGCTCCTCTGGATGCCAATTGGTTAGGTGAGAATTCACCATGCATGCAAGCCTACGCTTTTTAAAAGGGAGCATACTTGTACGATCAAGATCTTGCTTATGTTCGCAAGGGTAATAAAACTTCTTTATTTCATGTCCATTATACATGTCATGATGCCAGGTGAATATGCATAGATAATCCTTGTAGTCATTGTAATTTCCATGCTCTTTAATGATTATCGGAGGTTCAAATGTTGAAACAATTGTTTTAAATTTATATTCTTTTAAAAAATAGTGGGCATTGCAGCTAACAATAAGATCGTAGCTGTCAAAGTCAGCATCTTTCCATATCACTTCGATCTGATGTCCTAAAGGGGCAAGATTCTCTTCAAGGAAATCCTTTATGTAATTAACGCCGTGCATCCAACCGACTACTGCAATTTTTTTGCAGTACAAAGATGAGAAGGCAAAAAGGAGTATAAATAAGGTGTTTTGAAACATAAAATAAGGGGTATTTTTATCCGATTGAAAATCATACCGTTACTCTACATTATTTTGAAGAAAAAACTTGGAATAATTCTTTGGATTTGTATGGTTAGGAGTTATGAAGCAACCATACATAGACGACCCTGCCTATTTTGAAGATGAAAGAGGATACTTTCATCAAGTGATCCAAAACAATGTGATGGAAATAGCGCAAGTAAACCACTCATTTTCAGTGAAAGGGGTCCTTCGCGGGATGCACTTTCAAAAAGGACAAGATAAATATGTCTACTGTCCAATTGGTGAGATTTTTGATGTAGTTGTAGATATGAATCCTGATTCTGAAACTTTTATGAAATGGACAAGTTTTATTCTCTCTGGGAAAAATCGTAAAAAGCTTTTTATTCCAGATGGTTATGCCCATGGTTTTTATACTCTTTCGGATACGGCACATGTTGTCTATGCTGTATCAACAAGGTATAATCCAAAAAAAGAGGGTGCATTTAATGCTTTTGATACAGAAGTAAACATACAGTGGCCTGAAACAGAAGTCCTTAGATCTTTTAAAGATAAAAAGGCCCCCTCTTTAAAAGAGGTGATGTAAATGCTTGTATGGGTTGTGGGAAAAGATGGCCTTGTGGGGCAAAGCCTGATGAAGGCTTTATTTGATGGTGTGGGTTCTTCAAGAAGTCAGGCAGATGTTACTGATAAAAAGGCATTAGAGGCTTTTTTTAAAGAATACAAACCAACACATATTGTCAATTGCTCTGCTATTGTGGAAGTAGATAAGGTAGAAAATGACTTTGCCAACCTTGCTAAAAAGATCAATGTGGATGGGGTAGAAAATTTAGCCTATATTGCAAAAAAAAATCGTGTGAAGTTGATCCATATTAGTACAGATTATGTGTTTGATGGAGAAAAAAAAGATGCCTATACAGAAAGTGATCCTACTCGGGCGATAAATGTTTACGGTCAGACAAAACTTCTTGGTGAGGAAAAGCTCTTTTCTATTTATCCCTCTGCTGTTTCCATTCGTACCGCAAGTCTATTTGGATATGGCAAACCTGGGTTAATTGATAGCATGGTGAGGCTGTTGCAAAAAAATGAAACATGCTCTTTTGCTATTGACCAAGTCTCTACACCCACTTTGGTAGATGACCTTGTTAAAGCAATCCTCTCTCTTTTAGATAAAGAGGGGATTTTTCATTTTGTAAATAGGGGGTTTTGCTCCCGTTTTGAACTTCTTACTTTTATAAAGGAGTTAATGGAAAAGTATCACGTCCCTTGTAAATGTACCCATATTGAAGCAAAATTACAGGCCGATTTTCAAAGACCTGCTCTGCGTCCTCACCGATCTGTCTTATCCACTAAAAAAATCGAGCCATTTTTACCTTTTACAATTCGTTCTTGGATGGAGGTTGTAGAAGAGTTTTTTGCTCATCAATGGGGTAGGGTTTGAAAAAAGAGACGATCCTTGTTACTGGTGGTTATGGATTTATGGGGTCTGATTTCATTAGGCTTCTGTTAGAAGAGACAGATGCTCATATTGTAAATTTAGATCTACTCACCTATGCAGGGAATAGACATAATTTAATTAATGAGCCAAGACTTGAATCTTTTGTTATTGATATTTGTGACAAAGACTTTGTGGAAAAACTGTTCATAAAACACAAGTTTCATTGCGTAGTGCACTTTGCCGCAGAAACTCATGTCGATAGAAGTATCGACAATCCCATGCCTTTTATTCACTCAAATGTCGTCGGAACTGTTATTTTACTTGAGATACAACAAAAATACCCCGACACCCATTTTCACTATATATCAACCGATGAAGTCTATGGGGATCTTAAAGAGGAAGATGTAAGCTTTACCCTAGCATCCCCTTTTCGACCAAGCTCGCCTTATTCAGCCTCTAAAGCTGCTGCCGATTTATTCTGCCAGGCATATAGACGTACCTTTGGAGCAAATGTCACAATTTCTAGATCTGGAAATAACTTTGGGCCTTACCAAAATAAAGAAAAACTCATTCCGAAAATGATCTGTCATGCAATAGAGGGTAAAGACTTGCCTCTTTACGGCGATGGGAAAAATAAAAGGGATTGGATCTTTGTTCGGGATCATTCTCGAGCTGTCATGAAAATACTTCAAAGACGAAAATTTGGGGAAATATATCATATTGGAAGTGGCTTAGAGAAAACCAATATCGAAATATGCGAGGCTATCTGTAAAGAAGTTTCCATACAAACTAGAAAAACCTGCAAAAGCAAGATTGTTTTTGTTAAAGATCGAAAAGGGCATGACCATAGATATAGCTTAGATGTGTTAAAAACAAATCTCGATTTAGATTTTCAGCCAGAGGTGGAATTTAATCAAGGAATCAAGTATGTTGTCTCTACACTTCTACATGAGAGAAAAGCTTGAAAATTATTTGCATGATTCCCGCAAGACTTGATTCTAAAAGGTTTCCAAGAAAAATATTTGCAAATCTTGGAGGAAAAACTCTCCTTGGCAATGTCCTTGAGGCAGCAAAAAAGGTAAAGATTTTTGATGAGATCATTGTTGCCGCTTGTAGTCAGGAGGTGATAGAGATATGTAAAGAACATGGCGTTAAGGCTGTTCTTACCGATCCTTTACTGCCAAATGGAACGATGCGAATTATTTCAGCAATTGAAAAACTGGGGCTTGTTGCAGATGTCTTTGTCAATTGGCAGGCCGATGAACCTTTTATCACGGAAGAAGTGATTAAAACTTTGCTCACGGGGAATTTGGAAACCGATATTTGGACATTAAAGAAAGAAATTGACAAACAAGAGGCCTTTGAACCTTCTATTGTAAAGGTGGTCACAGATCTTTGTGACAAAGCATTATATTTTTCTCGATCACTAATTCCCTATCAAAGGGGGGAGTCGGCAAAGTATTATAAGCATATTGGCCTTTATGCCTTTACTAAGAAGGCTTTAGATAAAATAAAAAAGACTCACCCTACCCCTTTGGAAGAGGCAGAAGTCTTAGAGCAGCTCCGATGGCTAGAAAATGGGTTAAGCATCCAAGTTGCTAGCACTCAAGAAGATGTGATGGGTATTGATACTGAAAAAGACCTTGCTCTTGCTAATATTTTGCTTTTTATTAATTAATTCTTCATAATTAGAGTAATTAAAAAAATAGAAGTAATTATGTTTGAAATTCCAATCCAATATCAATGTGCAACTTATTGCGTAGTTAGGGAATACATAAAACCGGGTATGCCATATGATCTATTGAAAGAAGACAAAGAGATGATGGTAAAAGATATTGGGGATAACGAGTACATCATTCCAATCAAAAGTGATAAAGAAAAGTCTTTCACGTCTTATGAATTAAGACGCAGTAATATTGAGTTGAATGAGTGCTATTGCGAAACAATAAATAAATCTGCAGCAAAAATTGGGGATCAAATTTATATTTATAAATACGCTAGCAATACAATAAATGATAAAATGTTTATGTGGACTGTGTCATTGATCTTCTCTGTATGTAGTATATTTCATAATATTTTCATTAAATGTATTAAGGTTTTAATTATAAAACTTTTTTCAGCTATGGGAGTTAAATTTCAACCACTTATAAAAGATAATGCAGATCGAATGTGGAAAGCAGGTTCTCCATGGAAAGCGCTTCTTGTGATCATTCCTCAAATTGTATTAGGAATTTTAGCGGTTTTAACCTTTGGATTATTATCAACCGATTTAAATCGATATATTGGTGTGTTAGAGTCATGGTCATTAGGGATTACGCAAGAGATGATGGAGACACAATCCTGGCAAAAGCGAGTAAAAACACATGATTTTATTGCTCCTTGTCAACAACCTTTGTTTCCAGTAAAAAAGGGTACACAACAATATAAAGATATAGAGATTTCTTTA
>CAMDFS010000067.1 GCA_945897715.1 Chlamydia trachomatis | reverse complement strand
CAACTAATTTCATAAAAACCTCTATTTGTTAAAACCTAATCTTTGATACTCACGTCTACAAATTTTATGCCAGTTTCTCACACCTGAGGTAAGATGTTTAGACTTCAAAACAACCCAATTAGTCTCTAACATATGAGCAGCAGGTGTGTTTTCAGGTTTTACAACTATTTTATTAGGATTTGTGTTCAAAAAGCATGCAAACGCTGCAAATGTTGAACTTGGAATAATCATTCTTTCCATCATCGACATCAAATAAAAATCTTCAATCATACCTGTATCATTCTGAAAAATAAATTCTTTATCAAAAGATGATAATAACTTTTTCGCTAACTCAATATTATCTGAAAACACAACAAAGACACTATCTTCAGGAAATAAACTCATAGCCTCTTCGTAATATTCTGGACAAATACCCCAAACTTGAAAAGTCCCTATTGGGTAATAATTTTTAGCTTCCCCTTTTTGCACAAAGGTTCTTAAATGCAAGCCCACATATTTTTTGTCCTTTCGTAAGTATTCAGAATACTTTTCTTGAAGGTCCCTTTTCATCCCTTCTGTGGGTCCTAAAAGCTCAACAACTACATCCTTATGCCTCATGAACCAAAAATCTGAGTTGGGGCAACCAGTAATTAATGAAGATTTTGTAATCTTAGAATAATATAATTTATTTGCCCAATGAGACAATTCCCTTTTTGGCTTTTCTACAGAATATTCAGGAAATCGTTGAAAAACCTCTGGATATTTTTTTTTAGCAGCTGAATCAATAACAAATGCACATCCATTGTCTAACGCATAACTTATCCCTGTAGCAGCCATGAAGCATGCATTACCAAGCTGTCCATCATTACTAGCCATTATATATTTCATATCCTCTGTAATTTCATCTGGAAAAAGAATCCTTTCTAACTCAGACTCTAAAGCCTGCACTTTCATAGGAAAAAGAAAAAACAACAAGAGCAGAGCAACTAAATTCATAAAAAACCTCTATTTGTTAAAACCTAATTTTTGATACTCACGTCTACAAATTTTATGCCATTGTATCATGCCTGAATTAGAATATTTAGACTTTAAAACAGTCCAATTAGGTTCTGTCATATATGCACCAATAGTATTTACAGGTTTTACAACTATTTTATTAGGACTTGTATTCAAAAAGCATGCAAACGCTGAAAATGTGGAGCTTGGTATAATCATCCTTTCCATCATAGACATCAAATAAAAATCTTCAATCATACCTGTATTATTCTGAAAAATAAATTCTTTATCAAAAGATGATAATAATTTTTTCGCTAACTCAATATTATCTGAAAACACAACAAAGACACTATCTTCAGGAAATAAACTCATAGCCTCTTCGTAAAATTCTGGACAAATACCCCATACCTGAAAACTCCCTATTGGGTAATAATTTTTACTTTCCCCTTTTTGCACAAAGGTTCTTAAGTGTAAGCCCACATATTTTTTGTCCTTTCGTAAATATTCAGAATACTTTTCTTGAAGGGCTCTTTTCATCCCTTCTGTGGGTCCTAAAAGGTCAACAACTACATCCTTATGCCTCATGAACCAAAAATCTGAGTTGGGGCAACCAGTAATTAATGAAGATCGTCTAATTTTAGAATAATATAATTTATTTGCCCAATGAAACAATTCTATTTTTGGCTTTTCTACAGAGTATTCAGGAAATCGTTGAAAAACCTCTGGATACCTTTTTTTAGCAGCTGAATCAATAACAAATGCATATCCATTATCTAACGCATAACTTATCCCTGTAGCGGCCATGAAGCATGCATTACCAAGCTGTCCCTCATTACTAGCTGTTATATATTTCATATCCTCTGTAATTTCATCTGGAAAAAGAATCCTTTCTAACTCAGACTCTAAAGCCTGCACATTCATAGGAATAAAAAAAACTAACAGGAGGAAAAAAACTGACTTCATAAGAAAATCCTAAAAAAATTAAAATAAGATAAAATATAATTGTTTAATTCTCAAGAAGTTTTTTTTCAAAAAAGAGATTCAAACCGATCAGTTTTAGGCTCACCAAGTCCTACATTTGGTCGCCATAAAGTCACAGAGTAAGGAAATCCATAATACTCCTCTTGAATATTTCGGGAAAAGATTTTTGCATTATTATAGAGTATTGGATTTAAAAATCCAATGGGGGGCTTTTTTTTCTCCTCCCTTTCTCTATTTAACCTTCGAATTGAACTTAAAAATTCTTCAGGATTCTCTAATGTAATATCTGGATAGGCTCTTCCATCAAACTTTAAGTTCAACTCTTTTAATTTTACCACTATCAATGGATCTAATAGGTAATTTTTTACCAAAAAATCCTGGTACTTTGCATATTTTTTCCTTTTAAAATGCTCACTGAATTTTGGTGGATTTCCATTGTTAAAAGAAGTTACCGCTGGCATCTCCGAAAAAAAACTATCTACTGGAGATAACACCGTCTTCCCTTGTATCGCAAGATCCATCAAAGCAAGATTTATCCGCTTCTTAAACTTTCTGCAGGCAGTAAAATTCCCTTCCAAAATTGCAACATTATCTTCCACTTTTAAAGACAGAAATTTCTGCTCTATTGCTTCAAAATCACCCTCTTCTTTAATTCGATAAAAAAGAGGAACTCTATACCTTTCAAACTCTTCTTTTGTAGTGATTAAACGAAGAACCCCAGGAAAATAGGTTTTTCTAAGAGCCGCTCCCCTAAACTTTTGAAAATAATTCCTCGCAGCAATTTCCCACCTTTCATCAAAATAATTATAACAAGCGTAATTTGAATATGACCAAGAAGATGGATCCGTAATCTTTTGAAACAACCTGAGCATCACCCTTTGTTTCACTGGTAGAAATACTGTATAAACTTTAAGGTTCGCCATAAAAAATGATCCTTATCTCACCTTATAGCTAATCCATCTTTTACATCAAGTCTTTATACTTTGGAGCCTCCAATAATAGTGAAGACAACAACATTCCCCGCTTTCCGCCAAGTTTCTTAATCAAGGTGCTTATTTTTTTGGTAGAGGTTTTTTCCTTAAACCTTGACCCTTCCAAAAAAGTTGTAGGGGGCTTTAATCTTCCCATTATTCCTCCTCTCTAGCCAATGCAAGTCTCATATCCGTATCGGCCATCAGGTTTTTAAGTTTCTGGTAATCCATAATTCCAAGTTGCCCCCTTTCAAAAGCTAGCGCAATTGCAATAGGAATCCGAGCTTCAGCTTCTACAAGCTTTGCCCTATTTTCCTGCTCCAAAGCAACAGCCATTGCCTTCTTTCCCTCAGCTCTTGCTTGTGCTACCTGCATATCAGCTAAAGCTTGTTTAGATTGTAATTCTGCACCAATATTTTGCCCCACAGTAATATCAGATATATCGATAGATAAAATCTCAAATGCAGTGTTTTGATCTAACCCTTTCAAAAGAACCCTTTCCGAAACATTATGAGGACTCTTTAAAACATCATAGTGAGTTTTTGCCGATCCAATTGCGTCTACAATCCCCTCTCCAACCCTTGCAATAATTGTCTCCTCTGTTGCACCACCAACAAGTTGCATAATATTTGTACGCACTGTTACTCGAGCTCTAACCAACAATTCAATCCCATTTTGTGCCACAGCAGAGATATATTTATCATCGCCACCTTTTGGACAGTCAATCACTTTTGGATACACTGAAGTCTTTACCGCATCAAAAAGATTTCGCCCAGCTAAATCAATTGCTGTCGCCTGCTTCCAGGTAAGTTTAATACTTGCTTTATCTGCAGCACTTACCGCCCTAACTACCTCAGGGAGATTCCCTCCAGCCAGAAAATGGGTCTCTAAATCAGAAACTGATATATCTTTAAGACCTGCTTTGGTTAAATTTATTTTCGAGTCCACTATTAACTTCGGTTGCACTTTTCTTATTCTCATCCCAATAATACTTAACATAGAAACGTGTGCTAAAGAAACAATTGCTCTAAACCACAAACTCACACAACTTGAAATAACAGAGACAATAAGCCCTGAAACTATCAAAAGAACTGCTAAAAACACCATCATAATATTTGTCATTTCCACACTCCTGTAATAAAAATATTATAGTTCAATACATAAAAAAAGATCAACCACAATAATAATAAAACATTGCTTTTATTTATGTTTTTTGTTATTCTTGACCCCCACTCAAAAACTTTTTTAGGAGAAAATATGAGCGCACCAGTAAATCTAGAAACGTATCATCCTGATCTATTCTACATCATGATTCAAAATGCTCAAGATGGTCGTATGGAAAAAGCAATTTCTGAACTTTTTGAGAAAGAGAAAATTTTAGATGTTAGAATGGGTGAAACACGCCATTTAATGCGTGAATTTAAAAACATAGCCGCCTCAATGGAAAAAGGTGACATCATTTCCCTAGAACAACATTATGCAGATGCAATTAAACGATTTAAAGAGATACATTTTCCAAAGCACCAAAGCGACAACTCTCATTGCGTAACAAATGACAACAACCCTTTTAATGGAGATGACTTTGAATCGATAGATTACAATCATTTAGGGGATATCATTGATAAGTTAGAGGCTGTTGAGCAGCTCGATCAGTTTGGGGTGCAAAAAGTTGCTCGAGATCTTTTACATCTATCAAATACCAATGCAGAGATTGCCACAATGATTGCTGAGAGATTTTCAAAGAAAAATGAAATGAGAACCTTAGTTGACAACCAAATATCAAGGTAATAAATGCTAGAAACTTTTGAAGAAAAAACTCCCCTAGAAATGGCTGAAACATTACGAGAATTTCGTGAAAAAATTGAAGGCGATACAGACCTACACCCTTCTGATTACCTTGATAAAGACATAAAACTTCTCTACACCATTGCTCATAAACACTATTTTTGTGATCAGTTTAAAGAGGCTGAGGTTCTATTCCTTCGATTAGTTCTTGCCAGACCTGCTGAAAAAATCTACTGGCAGGGACTTGCCTCTTCTAGACAAATGCAAAAAGACTTTGAGGGCGCTTTAATTGCTTGGGCAATGGTTACTTCCTTAGATAAGGAAGAAATCTCATCTCTTGTATTTGGCGCTGAGTGTCTCCTTCATCTCAATCAGGAAGATGAAGCTAGATCTATTTTATCTCATGTCTCTAAAAAAATCACTAAAGATCATGCAAATTTTACTTTATACACAAAACTTCACCTAGCTTTAAATGGAGATAAGTAATGGCTATCAAAGAAATTACCATACAAAGAACTCCATTTCAAGAACCATTAAATGAAAAACCATTTGATGTGAGAGCTGTTGTTTTAAACTCTCAAAAAAAAGGGAAGAGATACCTTTTCTCTAAAACCGATGCACCCCTTCCACAAAGATCTTTAGATGAAAAAGATAAAAAAATCCCTTTAGAAACTATTCAATATCACACCTCCTACATAGTAATAGCTTCAGCCTTTATGGAGAAAATGGAGGCTATGGGAAAAGCTGGCCTTGAATTTACTGAAGAAAATATAGATCGAGCTATGAAATTAATTCAAGAGGCTACAGCTGAATCAAGGCGGGTAGAGCGCTCTATGGAGGAGTCTTCAAAACAAAGTGGTATTTGGGAAATTGTTGGGCACATTGCTGGGGGTATCCTTGACATAGCAAACATTGCAATCGGCGCTACATTACTTGCTTCAGCAAATCCCCTATTAATCTTAGCTGGAATTGGAATGATCATCTCAGGGATTATTGCTTTTAGTTGTTTGATTTTAGAAAGAACCGGGACAAAAAATGACATCACTTTAGGATTTCAAATTGCCGGTGGTGTTATCGGATTAATTGGCGGTGCTGTTTTTTTTGGAACAGGAACAGGTTCAATAAAAATTGTATTACAAATTGCCCTTGGTTTAATTACTGCAGCAACTCACGGCTCAAGAGCTGTTTCTTATCTACATCAACAAGATAGTTTAAAAGAAGAGGCAAGGTCTGAGCGACTTGTAAGCGACCTATCTCTTAATAAGGATAATTTAGAAATTGCTTCAAAACTTCTAACTGATTTAGATGAAAAAATGTTAGAAAACACCACATTAATTATTCAAGCACTTCAACGTGAAGAGGATATATTAAGAAGATTAGTGAATATTCAACCTATAAGGGGATAAATATGACAAGAGGAATAGAAACAAATTGGGGTGGAGAATACCACAATCCAATAGACATTGAGTCTGAAGTTGTAGGATTTAACCTACAAAAAGCAGCAGCAGAGTTAAGAGAAAAACTTAGCGCAATCTTATCCACATTAAGTCTGGAAGAAAAAAAACTCCATCATGATCAAATTGTCCAGTTAATGGGCGGTTATGAAAGACTTGCTAAACATAATGAGCTTGCTGCTCAAGAAATTACCATAGCCTTAGTTGGTTGTGCTTTTGGTATCATCTCTGCCGGTTTTGATGATAAAGGTTCTGCTGGAAGAGCTCTTTCAGGAATTTCCACTTTTTTATATAAAACTAATGACCTAATTCAAGGATTAAATGAAGCAACTAAAGCAAACATCAACGCTGACATCAAGTATTTAGAGATTGTTATGCAAGATTTAAATAGAGCTGCTGATGACACAAGGAACTTTAGACGTGAGGTCGATAAAATGCTTAATGATGTCGAAGAGACTGTTGCAAGAATCATACAAAAGTGTTCTTAAAGATATCTCTTGAATTTAAGGGCGATATCGGTACTATGACGATAACTACCCTTAATTTAAGAGATCCTTATGTTAGAAAATATCTTAGCACAATTTTCCTTCGTTGCCGTTGTTGGTGAATATACACTATTCACAGTAAGAGTGATAGCATCGATGTTTAGAAAATTCCCCCGCTGGAGTCTAATTAGAGATCAGCTTTTTAATATTGGGGTATTATCACTAACAGTTGTCGCACTAACTGGGTTTAGCACAGGGCTTGTCCTTGCAGCACAGTCCTACTATCAACTTGCAGATAAAGGGCTTGCAAGTGTTACTGGTTTAATGGTAGCAAAGGCAATGTTAACAGAACTTGGCCCCGTCCTTACCGCATTTATGATTACAGGCAGAGTTGGCGCTTCAATGACAGCTGAGCTTGGTAGTATGGTAGTTACCGAGCAAATTGATGCGATGAAATCGATGGCTATAGACCCTTATAATTACCTTATCGCCCCCCGCTTTATTGGTGGATTCATTATGGTTCCATTATTGACTATCTTTAGTATCGTCATGGGAGTATTTGGTGGTTATCTAATCTCTGTATACTTTTTCCACATTGCTCCAATTGTATTTTGGGAACCAATTCCAACTTACACT
>CAMDFS010000066.1 GCA_945897715.1 Chlamydia trachomatis | reverse complement strand
TTCTGTAGGTGTTGCAGGTGCTTCAGGTGTTACTGGGCCTGATACTGGTGTTGCTGGTGCAGATGCTGGTGGGGTAAAATGTACAAACTGTTCTTGATCCAATAGTGCGGGTGGATCTTGATCTGAGTCTGAATCTGAATCTGAATGATCTACCAATTGTGGAGCATTAACTCCATGGAGAATTGCTAACACTTGGTGTGCAAGATGCTGATGCAGAGGAATTAGTGGTTGAGCTGGAACTAAGTTAAGTGCAGGTATAGCAGGAAGATTATTATTATTAATTGGATTCATTTAATACTCCTATAAATATTCTAATATTTTAACATTTAGTGATAATTAAATCAATTGGTTAATATTAAAAAAAAGATTGCTTTGAAAATAGGTTCTTCTATATAGAGAATTTATGGATCCAGAACTTTCAAAAATTTCTAAAAAGAGCTTAAATACTGTAAATCCTCATGGTCTTTTAGGGTTGCAGGAAAAAAATACTATTTATCAATTTTCTCCAAATAAAAAAGAGAATTCGATCCTTGTGAAGGGAAAAGAGCAACCCATGCGTCTTATTAACTCTTCGGGATTATTTGTTTATGAGGTAGATCATGAAATAAGTCCGTTAGACTATCAGGTGATCCATTCTGATGGGACAATTGCATTTGATCCATATTCCTGCAGTCCGAGTCTATCCCTAGTGGATTTGCATCTATTTGATTCAGGGGAGCATTATGAGTTATATGAGGTATTAGGGAGTCATTTTTGTATTCATGATGGGTTAGAAGGTGTCCGTTTTGCTGTTTATGCTCCAAATGCAGTGGCGGTACATCTTCGTTGTGATTTAGGCAATTGGAGAGAGACAATCTATCCAATGAGAAAACTTTCGGAAATTGGGTTGTTTGAGTTATTTATCCCAGGTTGTAAATCTTTGATGATGTATAAGTATTCTATCACCACAAAAGAATATAAGACCCTGCTAAAAAGTGATCCGTTTGGAAGAG
This sequence comes from Chlamydia trachomatis, assembly GCA_945897715.1. Taxonomy (GTDB): domain Bacteria; phylum Chlamydiota; class Chlamydiia; order Chlamydiales; family 2-12-FULL-49-11; genus JAJACQ01. The sequence continues at coordinate 6,341 of CAMDFS010000066.1, read as the reverse complement.
CTTTTGAGATGCGTCCAAAGACTGCCACAATTGTCCATAAGGAAAAGGCATTTACTTGGACAGATAGGGAGTGGATCAAAGAGCGCAAAAATGAAGTTTTGTCAAAACCGATGAATATTTATGAGCTACATCTTGGAGCTTGGAATAAAGGGACCATTTTTCCCAATTTTAGAGAGATTGCCTCTGAGCTTACCATGTATATAAAAGAGATGGGCTACACTCATGTAGAACTTATGCCTATTACAGAGTATCCGTTAGATGAATCGTGGGGCTATCAAGTGACGGGCTATTTTTCTCCTACTTCTAGATATGGAAAATCTGAAGACTTTAAATATTTTATGAATCATCTACATATGCATGGCATTGGAGTGGTTTTAGATTTTGTTCCTGCCCATTTTCCAAAAGATGAATCATTTTTAGCAAATTTTGATGGGGGCCCTGTATTTGAAGACCCCCACCCAGTAATGGGAGAGCATCCTGCTTGGGGAACATTGATCTTTAATTATGATTGTAAAAAAGTAGTGAACTTTTTAATCGCTTCAGTACTCTTTTGGATAAAGGAGATGCACATAGACATTCTCCGAATTGATGCAGTGCAGTCAATTTTATATTTAAATTATGAAAGAAATGATGGGAATTTTGAGTCTAATCACCTTGGTGGTGTAGAAAATTTTAAGGGGATTGAGTTTTTAAAACAGTTGAATTCGATTGTAAAGCAGCGTCATCCAGGGGTGTTTGTCATTGCTGAAGATACTTCTTTGTACGATGGAGTCACAAGGTGTGTAAACACAGACGGTCTGGGATTTGCTATGAAGTGGAACATTGGATGGTTTAATGATTTATCCACGTATCTCTCTTTTTCAAATGAAGAAAAGACAATCAATCACCGACTTCTTCTAAATACTTACCGTGAAGTGTTTCGTGAAAAGTACTTGTTAACTATTTCTCATGATGAGGTCTCTAAAGGGAGAAAATCCCTTCTCAATAAATTTACTGAAGAAGAAAGTGAAAAATTTGCTTTTCTTCGACTTTTATATTCTGTGGCAATTTGTCATCCAGGGAAGAAATTATTTTTCATGGGTCATGAGGTGGGAGAAACTCTCGAATTTGATGAAAAAAGTTCCTGGCGAAAGAGACCTTTGCGAGATCATGCTCAGCTAAAGCATAAATGCTTTACCAAAGAGATGAATCATTTTTATCTTCAGCATAAAGCTCTCTATGAAATTGACTTTGATGAAAAGGGGTTTGCGTGGGTGGATACAAGTGATGCTAAACACAATGTTATTTCTTTTATCCGTTTAGGTCTTCATGAAAAGCTCCTTGTTGTGCATAATTTTTCAAGAAGTGGTTTAAAAGATTACAAAGTCGCTATCCCAGAGGTTGTCTCTATTGAAGAGGTCTTTAACACAGATGGTAAACTTTTTGGTGGGGAGGGGGTGGCTAATCCTTTGATTCAAATAAAGGCTCAAGCAATATTTCTCAACCTTCCAAAACTATCTACTGTGATTTGTAAGTTTACCTCTAACGCATCTATTTTTTAGAGAGGCTAATCTGATGCGAATGTTGATGCAGTAATGCGAAATAAAGGGGTCTTTTTTATATCTTCGGTAAATGCAGAATGATCTTCCTTGTCGAAGTATTTTAAGCCTTCTCCTTCACCTAAAAATACTTCTGCTCCGTCATAATTGGTTGTAGCATGAATTCCTGCTGAATTATTTATTACAAGAACTTGATGTTCTTCCATAGGTATACAGGCCATATCCCCATTATCTTTCATGGACTCTAATTGATCCTTAGGAATTGATCTGAGTTCATGCTCTTTAAAATTTTCAGGGGTTTTTGCAACAGTAGTTGGAAGGATATGTCCAGCACTTGATTTTTTATAAACCAACATTAACCCTTCTTGTTTGTGATGTCCATTGCTCCACTGAGTAACATTGTTCTTACTAAGTACATTGAATAATTTTGCTTTATTTAAAAAGAAAGTAGTTCCCAAGCGATCTTGATGGAACATATATTGAGGATGTCTTGTTGAAAAATGGCCTGCCGATATAACCATTTTATTATGACCGGCATGTTGTGTAATCACTTCTCCAAAATACTCAATGAGTGATGGTGCAAGTTCTTTCATTTTTTCTATGTAAGCTTCAGTTATAGGATCAGAATCTGTTGATGAGCTAATATGTTGTGAAAAAGACCTGCTTTCCAAATCTAATATGATTAAACCACCTGGACAATCAGAGGACTCTAGAAACCAATCAAACAATTCTTGTATTTTTGGATTTGCGTGATTTACAACGGCTGCATAGTTTCCAATTTTTTCAATAGTTGTATCATGTTTAAGATCAGTATGTTGTACTTCTATTTTTTGTGCATTATTTCGAACCATCTGTAATTTAATTATCCAGCAGGTGATTAAGGGGACAATAATTCCCAAAACAAGGATGGAAAGTATTGAAAGAATGGTAAGGCCCACTTTTTCTGATAAAGGGCTTCTACTCGATGAGTTTGACAACTCCCAGGGAGTTGTGAAGAATTTGATGGCATTTTGATCTATTTTATTCATTGTATATTTATTATAGCATTATTAATAACTAATTATAAATAGTTTAATAAAGTCTATTTAGGTTATTTGTTTAGATTGTAAGTTGTTAATAGTCAATTGTTTATTAAAGTGTAATTATTAATTCTAGTTTAAGGTGCTATGGTTTTAAAGGAGCTGTGAGATTGAATCAGGCGATTCCCCTTCATAAAATACTTTCAAAAAACTATACTTCCTAATTTCAAGGAGAGGCAATGTCAAAGGGTGTTTTCACAAAAGAGGATTATAAAAAGCTTGTTAAAGAGGCAGCATATCATGATACGTTATATTATCAGCAGGCTGCGCCAGAAATTTCAGATTATGAGTATGATTTACTTATTAAAGAAATAGAAAAAATTGAAAAAACTCATCCAGAGTGGTTAGATAAGATCTCATCGGCACAAACAATAGGGAGTGATTCAACAGGGCATTTTAAAACAGTTCTCCATAAACATCCGATGTTATCTCTATCAAATACCTATTGTGAGGAAGAGGTAGAGGCCTTTATCCATCGGATGGAAAAGCTTACGGAAAAAGAGCGTATTGCGTTTAATGTCGAATTGAAAATGGATGGAGTAGCTCTTTCTGTGATCTATGAGGATGGGGTGCTTTCTCGTGCGGTCACTCGTGGAAATGGGAAAGAAGGGGATGATGTTACAGAAAATGCAAAGGGAATAAAAAACCTTCCCCATGCATTAAGTCAATCTTACAAGGGGATCTTAGAATTTCGTGGAGAGGTTTATTTGCCCATTGCTGAATTTGTGAGGTTAAATAGCGAGCGTTCCTTAGAGGGGTTGGAGTTATATGCAAACCCTAGAAATGCAGCAAGTGGATCCCTAAAATTACTAGATTCGACAGCCTCCAAGAAAAGAGGCTTGGAGATCATGCTTTACGATGTGACAACACCACCAAAAGAAGTGAAGATGCAGTCTGAAATTGCTCCCTATTTACGAACATTTGGGTTGCCGGTATTATCGAAAGATTTTACTCATAGAGCACATTCAGCAAAGGAGATTTTAGCATTTGCGAATAAGGTAGAAGAAAAGCGAAGCACCCTTCCCTTTGAGATTGATGGCATTGTAGTAAAGATGGATGATTTAGATGACAGATCTGTAATTGGGGCTACAAATAAATCCCCAAGGTGGGCAATTGCCTATAAATTTGCAGCCGAACAAGCGGAAACTGTCATTGAGAGCATCTGTGTGCAGGTGGGTAGGACGGGGGTATTAACCCCTGTTGCGAACCTACGGCCAGTGCTTTTATCGGGAAGTACCATTTCAAGGGCAACACTTCACAACCAAGATGAAATTGACCGTAAAGATATTCGTGAAAAAGATACCGTAATCATCGAAAAGGGTGGGGATGTGATCCCTAAAATTGTTTCAGTAGTAATCACACCAGGAAAGAGACGAGAACCAAAATGGTCTATCCCTTCAAGATGTCCTTATTGCGGAAGCGATGTGATTCAAAAGGAAGGTGAGGTTGCTGTACGATGTAAAGCAGGTGAGAAGTGCTCAGGTCAATATATCGCTAGGATCAAACATTTTGTTGCAAAAGGTGCCATGAACATTGAAGATATGGGGATAAAAATCATTGAAAGACTCTATTCTTTAGGTTTGCTAGAAGAGCTTACTTCTATATATCGACTTCAGCCAAGTGATTTACAAGGACTTGAGGGCTTTGGCGATCGTTCCATTGAAGTCTTGATAACAAATATTAAGGCATCAAAAGATGTAGAGCTATATCGGTTTATTTTTGCTTTAGGAATACCTTTTGTTGGAGTTGTAGCAGCAGGAGTTGTTGCAGATGCGGTAAAAAATATCGAGGGGCTACTATCTGTTACTTATGAGACACTTATTGCATTAGAAGGAATAGGAGAAAAAGTTACTGACTCAATTATCCATTTTGTACAAGATCCTTTCCACAGCCGTGAAATTAGGGAGTTTATGGATCTTGGGATTACTCCAAAAGAAATTGTAGAAAAGCGGCATGGACATCTTTTTTCCGGTAAGACATTTGTAATCACAGGAACGTTAGAAAATTACGATCGATCTCAGGCTAAAGAGGCGATAGAATCTTGTGGCGGAAAGGTAACTTCAAGCTTAAGTAAGCTTACAGACTACCTTCTGCTTGGCAAAAATCCTGGATCAAAGTACAACAAAGCTATTAAGCTTAATATAGAAATTTTAACTGAAGAGGCTTTTAAGGGGATGTTGTGAAAAATGCGAAATATTTGTTGTTGCCCATCTTTTTAGTAGTCTTTATTGATAATTTTGGTTATGCACTGGTATTTAACATGTTAGGGCCCATGCTTCTTAAGACAGAGTATGGGATGATGGCCGCATCCACTTCAGTACATTTAAGAAATGCGATCCTTGCATTAATTTTTGGGGTCTTTCCGTTAGCGCAATTTTTTGCAGCACCTCTTATTGGAGAATTTGCAGATATATATGGTAGGAAAAAAGCATTTACCATCTCTTTATTAGGAATGACATTAGGGTTTTGTCTCTCTGCATGGGCAATCTTTCTCCATAGTGTAGCGGGATTTTTTCTTAGTCGCTTACTAACGGGGCTCTTTGCAGGTAATATTGGTATCTGTATGGCCTCCATTGCCGATCTTAGCCCTGATGAAAGGGTTAGGGGGAAGAATTTTTCTACAGTGACAGCGTTATTTGGAATAAGTTGGGTGGCAGCGATGGTTTTGGGTGGATATATCGCTAATCCAAAGGTGTTAGGATATTTAGGTCCCGTATATGCATTTCTTTTTGTAGGGATACTTACATTGATAAACTTTTTTCTAATTTTAGGGATGTATAAAGAGACAGCGCCGAAAAGGTTTTCTCAAAAATTTTATTTTTGGCAGGGGATAGAAAATATTATGGAGACTCTGATATTAAAGGAATCCAAGGTGTATTTTATTGCCTATTTTCTCTGGTCGCTGGGATGGGTGATAGCGGTACAGTGGTATCCAGCCTACTCTATTGAAGTCTTTCAGGCAAGTGTCTCATCGTTTTCCACCTGGTATATTTTAATGGGAATGACCTGGATATTAGGATCGTTATTTGCAAAACACTATTTATTTAATAAGTATAGTACGATCCATATTGGGATGTTTGGGTTTGCAGCGATGACGATGTCTCTATTTTTGATGCAGTGGATGGGGATATTCACCCTTTTTTCCATCTTTTTTGTTATAGGGAGTTTTTTTTCTGTATTTGCGATGAGTGCATCGCTTAATCTGATCTCTCTATCTGCCCCAAATAAAGTGCAAGGGAAGATCATGGGGATATCTCAATCTATACAAAGTTTTGCATTTGTCCTTGTATCAGCTATTGCCTTTCTTGTGAGTATCTATGCGCTCTCGATATTGTTTTATTTTGCTGCATTTATCTCTTTAGCAGGCTTAGGAATGCTTTTTTATCAAGCAAAAAAATAGTGCTTCCAGAGATGAAAGCACTATCATAAGAAATTCTCTTAACGTTTTGAGAATTGGAAGGATTTACGTGCTCCTGGTTTACCAGGTTTTTTACGTTCTTTTCCTCTTGGATCGCGGGTTAGAAAACCTGCTTCCTTGAGCATTGGACGTCTGTCTTCATTTTCTAATACAAGAGCTCTTGAGATAGCATGTCTAATAGCAATTGTCTGCCCTTGTGGTCCGCCGCCTTTTACATTGATAACAAAATCTCTATTTTCAATTTCACAAAGCTTAATTGGTGCAGCAACAGTAAGGTGTTGTAGTGGGATTGAAAAATAGTCTTTA
>CAMDFS010000065.1 GCA_945897715.1 Chlamydia trachomatis | reverse complement strand
TATACTATAGGGGTTGAATAGGAATGCAGTAATTCCCACAAGGTCGATACCAAAAGCGTTTGTTTGGAAAAGGCTCCAATCATTAACGGGGTTATGGTTTTTAATTTTTTTGATGGAGCATTTGTTTACAAACTCACAAGCTGCGATCTTTTTTGGTGCAAATGTGATGTGGTTTGTCAATAGCGTCAATTTCTTACATAGCATCCCCTATCTACCTCTGGTAGAGAGCATTCTACTTGGAGTTCCAATGGCAATCCATGCAATTTGGGGCGTTTGGTATATGATGAGCGCGCAAGGAAATGTACGGAGCAGGGGAGGAAAGGCCCCTTCGCAAAAATATGCAAGAAATAGAGCCTATTCCATGCAAAGGATTTCTGCTTGGATTATCCTTTTTGGGATTATTTTACATGTAGTTCAGATGCGTTTTGTGATGTATCCTTATAAAACCCATATGGGTAGTCAAAGCATGGCATTTGGAAAGTATACTGTCGATCCAGGGCTTTATAAAGTCACTGCAGATTTAAAGACAACAATTTATGATCAAGAAGCGATCAATAAGGAGAAGGAAAACTTAGAGTTGCTTAAAAATAAGATTTCTATGGTCGATAAGCGCTTAGAAGAAATGAAAAAAACAGGGGTTATTGAAAGTGAGAACTATAACCGAGAAACTAACGCAATTTTTAAAAATCTTGCGGACTATCATGATAAAGAGAGTTTTTTACAAGGGCTCACCCATTTTAAACTCAGTGCAAATGAGGTAATTGTGGCGTCCACAAAATCTGCAGATTTAATTCTCTTAAATGTTCGTCAAGCCTTTCAAAGTGTGTGGATGTGTCTTTTTTATACTTTTTTTGTCTTAGCGGCGGTCTTTCATGGCAGTAATGGATTTTGGACCTTTTGCGTTACTTGGGGATTGCTTCTATCTAGAAGATCTCAAAACGCATGGGTACATTTTTCTTACGGCTTAGCCTTTGTGCTCGCAGCACTTGGGATGCTCTCTATTTGGGGAAGTTATTTCTTTAGCACAGGATATTATAACTGCTGAGTGATAAAGCAAAAAAAGTGGTTGTAATTGGCGGAGGGCTTGCGGGGTTATCTGCTGCAATGAAGCTTGCTGATTTAGGTTGCATTGTAGATATTGTAAGTCTTACCAATGTGAAGAGATCTCACTCTGTATGCGCTCAAGGGGGGATAAACGTTGCTATCAATTTGATGGGAGAAATGGATTCAGTAGATATTCATACTTACGATACCATCAAAGGTGGTGACTTTTTAGGAGATCAACCTCCGATTTTAGAAATGTGCTACAATGGTCCTACTATTATTAGGATGTTTGATCGATTAGGTGTCCCTTTTAACAGAAGGGCTGATGGTCACCTTGATTTTAGAAGATTTGGTGGAACACTGTATAAAAGAACTGCCTTTGCTGGGGCATCAACTGGCCAGCAGCTATTGTATGCCCTTGATGAACAGGTAAGAAGGTTTGAAGTTGCTGGCAAAGTAACAAAACATGAGCACCATGAATTTATGAGGGCGGTCATTGATGATGAGGGGATTACTCGTGGTGTGGTGATCATGGATTTATACACTTCGAAATTAACGTCGTTAAAGGCAGATGCAGTACTTATTGCAACAGGTGGTAACGGTGTGATATTTAAATACTCTACTAACTCCACCATTTGCACAGGAGCTGCTAATGGAAGGGCGTATATGCAAGGGGTAAAGATTGCTAACCCTGAATTTATCCAGATTCATCCGACAGCAATTCCAGGTGATGATAAACTCCGCCTTATGTCTGAATCTGCTCGTGGAGAGGGGGGGCGAATTTGGGTCTATGGAGATAGTACAAAAAGTATTGAGGGGCCTAACGGAAACTTTGTTTCATGTGGTACTACAGGAGAGCCTTGGTACTTTTTAGAAGAGTTGTTCCCCACCTTTGGTAATCTTGTCCCTCGTGATGTTGCCTCAAGGTATATTATTAAGGTTGTTGAGGAGGCCGGACTTGGAATTGATGGAAAAAAACAGGTCTATCTTGATGTTACTCATCTTAATGCTGCAGCTTTACATAAACTTGAATCCATTTTAGAGATTTATCAAAAATTTACTGGGGAAGATCCACGAAAAGTCCCTATGAAAATTTTCCCTGCGGTACATTATACAATGGGAGGGCTTTGGATTGATTGGCCAGCTACTGGTGATGAGGATCGATTTACTCGCTATCGACAGATGACAAATCTACAAGGGTTATTTGCTGCTGGAGAATGTGAGTTTCAGTACCATGGCGCCAATAGATTAGGGGCAAACTCCTTGCTTTCCTGTGTATTTGGTGGGATGGTTGCCGCCAATGAGATGTTTTTCTATATCGATGACATTGCCCATAAAAATAAAAAGGTTGATGAGGGGATTTTTGATGAGGCAGTCGCTCACGAACTTGCAATAAAGCAAAATTTATTAGAGAGGGATGGTGGAGAAAATGTTTATAAACTCCATGATGAGCTTGCTGCAATTATGGTTGCTAATGTAACTGTTGTTCGCAGTAATAGTGGGTTAAAGTCTGCAATCAAGAAAATTAAAGAAATTCGGGATCGATACCAAAATATTACCTTGGATGATAAGGGGCATCACTTAAATCAATCGCTTCATTTTGCCAATCAGTTTGGCTATATGATTGAGATGGCACTTTGTATTGCAAAAGCGGCTTTAATGAGGGATGAGTTTCGAGGTTCCCATTATAAGCCACAATTTCCAAGTCGCGATGATGAGCAGTTTTTAAAGACAACTATTTGTACGTATGATCCTCATAGTGATGAGCCTGTAGTTTCTTATATGCCAGTGGATATTAGACATTTAGACCCTGTTTTGAGAGATTATACAGTTGCAAAACGGATTATTCCTAAATTAAAAGATGTTCCAAAAGTCCCACTTGTGACAGAGTTGGATTATGGACGTAGGGAGATGAAAAATGAGCGAAAGAAAGGGGACATTTAATCTTAAAGTATATCGTGGGGATAAAAATCGACAATACTTTGTAGAATTTGAACTCGATAGAAGAATTGGATTGAATGTAATTTCGGCCTTGATGGAAGTGCAAAAAAATCCTATTACCAAAAGTGGGGAGAGAGTTACCCCCATTGTTTGGGAGCAGGCGTGCTTAGAAGAGGTTTGCGGCTCTTGTTCAATGCTTATTAATGGACAGCCAAGACAAGCTTGTACAGCACTTGTTGAAAATATATTGAGGGAAGATAAGACAGATACCATTATTTTAGCTCCATTTACAAAATTTCCTTTGATTCGAGATCTTGTGGTGGATAGATCCTCCATGTTTGAAAATCTTAAGAAGATTAAGGGGTGGATACCAATAGAGGGGTACCATAGTGAAGATTTTGCCTCTACTGTTTCGCCAAAAAAGCAAGAGGCGATGTATGTGGAATCTACCTGCATGACATGCGGATGTTGCCTTGAGGCCTGCCCGCAATTTGGGGAGCGGTCAAAATTTGTGGGAGCTTCTACAATTAACCAGGTAAAACTTTTCAATGCAAATGAAACAGGAAAATCCCTTAAAGAAGAGCGCCTCACTCTTATGATGGAGGAGGGGGGAGTCTCTGACTGTGGAAATGCACAAAACTGTGTGCAGGTATGCCCGAAGAAAATCCCACTGACCTCATCTATTGCCGCAGTGGGTAAAGATGTGGTGAAAAGCTACTTTAACAGAAAGTTTGGTCTTTCTGAACATCTCGATTAAAAAATGTTCCTAACCCTTTTTCTATTGAGAGAACAAACTCTTCTTTGGAAAGATGGGGTTTGATTGTGGTGAGGAACTCATCATGGGACCTTTTATTTCTATAGGCAGGTTCTTTAGGAGGGTGGGGAAGGATGTCCATATGGTCTTTGCAATAGTCCCATAAAAAAGAGGTATGGTGCACGAAACGATCTTTTCTAATGTACTGAGCATTGCCGCCGATTTTTCTATCTTTAATGGTATAATCATTTGCCGAAAGGGAAAAATGCTCTATTGGAAGAGAGTGCTTATAAAACTCTGCTGACCAATTCATGATACTATTTGGAAAAAGTTCAATGTCTACATCCGCTCTGTTGGCAATAAAAGTAACCATGATGCTGTTATGATCTAGAATCACACACCCTCCTGCAGAATATCTCTGTATAATAGGAAAGTTACTTTCTTTGGCTTTCTCTAGGTGAATGACCTCTTCTTTTTTTTGTGAAGAGCCCATAACTATTGCTTTTGGAAGATCTGTTCCGATGATTACAAAAAAGCGATTGTCAGAACGTAAAAGAGCTTCTTCGATTGCAAGTTGCTTTTCTATGGAAGTATTTTTTAATATTTTGAGATAAATAGTCATTAGGATGAGATGGAGGAGATTTCAGAGGTTTTGATAATTCGATATTGGAGACCATGTAGATTTTTTAGAGTAAAAAACATTAAATAGCCGCCTGGTAAAGCTTGAACGTCGACGATATTCTCTACTTTTTCCCCACCGGAAAGGTAGAAGACAATGCTCCCTGTCTGCTTGGTTTTTAGCATGCTAAAAGCATTTGTCCAGTCTTTTGCTACTTCTTTAGGATTGACAATCATCACATCGGACGCGGGGCAAGAGTCATTGCTGCGACTTGTTGCAACCTGTGCGGTTGCTTTTTGCATGATGGCATTATTAATGGTTGCATTCTCTGCATCAGCGCTCTGTTGCATCCCTGGCGATATTAAAGGGCCAGAGTTTATTGATGATAAAAGTAGTACAAGTAATGGAAGGCAATATCTAATTCCCATAATGGTCCTTTGCCCTTGAAGGGACATTTTTTATATAACAGCCTTTTTTAATCTGTGCAGACTAGATTGTCAATAAGTTTCTCCTCTTCATCGGCTGGTTTTGACCTGATTTTTAAAAGATGATTATGTTTTGATGCTAATACGCTCTATACCATATAGATAGGCATTATTTGGGTTACCTCATACAAATTCAATTTACTAAAATTTTAATAATTGTTCTTGTTCATTTAAATGAACGGTAATTATGGAAAAACTTGGGCCAATAGATCCAATTAAGCACTCACAATCCACATCTTCTAATGTGGCTTTTTGCGGAAGCAATGCATCTGATGCTACCGATCTATTTGGAAGAGAAAGGATTGCTGAAATAAATCTTCCAACTAGAGAGTCAGATCTTGAGTTTCTTAAGTCTTTGCCACTTAGAACGGTACTAACTGTGGAGGAGTATGAAAGAAGTGTTGAAATTTCTGAAAAATATTACCATGTTACTCTAGATGATTTGCCTGAAACAAGGCTTATTTACGACATACTGGTTCAATATTCAAAAGATGACCATTTATTAGAATTATTTGATCGAACTCAGGAAAGAATTGCTAATGAAGCCTATGAATTTAAAAAAGCTATAGAATTTTTTGAGGATTTTTCTAGAGACATAGTAGTTGATGATAGATATGAAGAATTGTTACAAATTTGGGAAGATATATCTTTAGAAAAATATTCTACAAATCCTACAGCAAGTGCCCTTAAATTAAAAATAACAGATTTAATAAATAGTCAAATTTTTAAGGATGTAATACATATAAGACTCACTAATGGTAGTTTTGAGTTTAAATTGGCTCTTTTATCAATATTAAAAAAATTATCTTTTAAAGAAACTGCCGATGATTCATTTAAAAAGGAACTCGAATCTCTGTTTCTTCAAGAAAAATTGGTCATTGAGTCAGCTAAACTTCAATTTGAAGAAGACCTAGCTTTTTTAGAAAATTTAAATTGGGTTAGTTGCACTTTTTTAGACCTTGAAAAACTAGTTACAATAAGTAGCAATTGCAGTAATGGTTGTTACACGCAGGAATATTGCAATCATTTATTAAAATTTATTTTAGAAAAGTTTGTTAGCATACAGCAACGTCCAGCTTATAAAGAGAATCTATCTTTGATACTAAAAGAACAACACCCAATAGAAAGTATAAAGTTACTTCAAAACTTACGTAATTTAGCTGCAAAAAATTGTCTATTTAGCCATATTGAAACAATGTATCACGCTTTTGAAAGCAAATGCGCTGAAAAATTATTTACTCAAAAAGAGGAAGCTGCAGGAGTAAGTCAGGTAAATTTTTTTGATGAAACCTTAAGTATTAAAAGTGGTGGTGCTAACTATTGTTGTGGATCTATGTCTGTAGCAGCAATTGTTGACAAAATGGCTGAAAGTAGAAGGACAATTGAAGACCTTCTTAAAGAGGGTGTGACAAGACATTTAAAGCTTCACGCAGATCAAATGACGAGGCTGACTTCTGTAGCAAAGCTACTTGAGGGTAATCCAGATATTATTCAAAAAGAAGAGACTATATTTGAATCTCCCTTAGTAAATTCTATAAGAATCGATAAATATGAGCAATTTTTAAATCGAATTGAGCTAGGGTCCATAGGACTTTTGTTGGCTGGTAATGCGTTCATAATGTATGCTAAGAATTTGGATGGAACTGTGGAAATCTTCGACTCTCATGGATGCTCTATTCCTTTTATTGTTGGATATACGCAACCTGCATACAGAGCTTTTTTTAAAAGTACAAGTGATGCTGCTGCCTATCTTTCTGTTCATAGAAATATAATGCCTAATGATGAGCTATCTTTTTATTCACTTGGTATTAAAATTTCTTAAATTAAAGTCTAGTGCCCTAAAGTTAACATTAAGATGGAGATGTCTGCAGAAGTTACTCCCTCGACACGGCTTGCAGCCCCTAGATTTTGCGGGCGTATCTTGGATAGGCGTTCTGCTGATTCCTTACGAAGAGTTTTCATATTGAAATCTAGATCAGGGGGGATTGCTATGGAATCAAGATTTTGCAGCTTTTCTAACAACTTTGATTGTCGGGAAATATAGCCAGCATACTTAATCTCTATTTCTACTCTTGTTGAGAGGCAATGGGGTAATTCTGGAACAATTTCTGGATAGAGAGCTTTTAGATCCGCATAAGTTGTATCAGGGCGGGAAAGGTAAGTGGATAACAACATGCTCTTTTTCTCTATTTCTTTTCTCGTAGATTGAAATAAAGCTACCGTCTCTGTTATCAAAGACTGATCTTTCATAAATACAGCAAGCTCCTCATCGGAGATTAGGCCGAGATGATGCCCATAGGCACGTAAACGGGTGTCTGCGTTATCATAGCGCAGATGCAGTCTGTGTTCAGCTCTACTTGTAAACATCCTATAAGGCTCAGATAATTCTTTTGTGATGATTTCTTCTATGAGCACACCTATATAAGATGTTGACCTGCCTAATATAAATGGATTTTTTCCAAGAGCATTATGTGCTGCATTAATTCCTGCGATCAATCCTTGTGCTGCAGCCTCTTCATACCCTG
>CAMDFS010000064.1 GCA_945897715.1 Chlamydia trachomatis | reverse complement strand
TTAGAAGAATCCCATCCCAGCTCTTCCCATGTAAAAGGAGGGGCTTGTTCTTCAGAAAACATTTCCTTTAGGTATTCATAACCTTTATAACCACCGTAACCGATGATTGCACCTAATGCAGCAGCAGCTCCATATGATCCCCATAGTGGGCATGTAAAAACTGCAGCTCCCGCACCAAAATATCCTGACACTAATGTAATTGCAAATTTTCCATCTGGATCAAAATTCATGAGTGGATTGTACAAGCAATATTGATAGGGGTCCTCAGTCTGATGAGCAGGATCTGTTGTAAGCCATTTACCCAATGCTGGGCAATAAAATCGATGTCCAAAATAGACAAGATCCGTTTGTGGGTCATAGTGCTTATAAGAAAAGATCCACGACACTGGAACATCCTTTGAAAGACCTCGTCCATATGGATCAGCTTTTTCTAAAGAAATTGACTCCATCGTCTTAATATCGATCAACTTAGTAATATTTCCATGGATATCGTGAAAAGGACAATAGATTCCATTTGTTGTTTCAATAGCAATCGATCTTATAATGTCTTTATGCACCGAAAGACCTGGAATGCGGAGTTGTTTTACACATCCTTCTTCATCTAAGATTGCGATTTCATTTAAACCCAACATCACATAGTTTTCTTTTACGCCATTAGAGTTTCTAGAAACTCTTCTATCTTGCTCATCATAGTCATAAAAGACATCTCCAGTGGGTGTGGTAACAGAATCAAGTCTTCCTTTCTCATCATATGTGTAGAAAAACTCCCCGCAATATTTTAAATTTCCTTCTTCATTGTACTCATAATTTGGAAGGATAACAGGGTGAATCAATCTTCCTGAATTATCATATTTATACTCTTTGGTTTGATCATCTCTTGTGTGCTTTATCAAATGATTGTACTCATTAAATTCACACTTTTCATAGGTATAAGGACTTTCGATCACAGAGTTTTCTTGATAGAAAACAGTCCCTATCTCGCCTATTAGATCTTCAGAAACTACAGAGCCCTCACTATTATAGTGATACTTGTGAGAATACATAATCCCTCCATCTAAAGAGAGTCTGTCTATCTGAACAAGAAGGGTATCTTCCACAAAATATCGAATAGAACCCAACTCACCTAACGAGTAAATAACCTCTTCTGAAAAAAGCATCAGGGAAGTAAACACCATAAAAAGAAATTTCATTTACAACCTAATAAAAATTAGAATGATACCCTGTGAAAAGAATTTTGTACAGTGCAAAATTTGGAATTATTTTAATAAACCTATTGCGGAATTAGGCCACTTGTGTTGCATTTCAAGTTTGAAATAAATAATTTAAAATAACCACATCCCCTTCGATTGCAGTTATTGTTATATCTATTCTTCTTATACAACTATCTTCTTCGATGGTTTTGCATTCTTCGTTTGAATCATAATGCTCTATCACTTTTTGCATAAAATTCTTTGCTATAACCGTAAACATATATTTGATAATGTCTTCACAATTTCTTACTCCAAGAGTTGAACAATAATCGAAAATTTCTGAAAACTTACATTCCTCTAAAGTACAATTAACAAAAGCTTCAGTTCTTTTCCCCATATCCCCAAAAATTCCAAAAAAAGCAGTGATTATTTCCTTGATTGATCTCTCTTTTTCCTCTCCAACTATAAAATGCAATCTTTGAATTTTGTCTGAGTTCTGTTTTATGAATTTCAAAACTTTATCGAACTCTTCATTTTTATTAAATGAGATTTGCTCCCCTGCATCTAGATCAGCATCCACTATTCCTGTGATATCGAATTTGCCTAAAAAAAACCCAGTGAATAAAATAATACTTACAATTACAATAAACGAAAAAAAAACAAACATTACCCTAGATTCTAAAGTATCCTCCCCATCCTCTCCCCCCTTTGAAATTAGAAATTCTTCATAATTTAAGACAGTTTGTTTATATAGTGCTACTGGACCCATGTTTTTTCCTCCATTTGTCATTAAATTATTTAAACTATCACAAATACAAATAAAAATTAAACAAATTCTTAAAAAATGAGCTGTAAACTTCTTACACGCACTTATCAAAAGCCTTCAATTCACAATAGCTAAAGACAAGCTTATAACACTCCGAGGTATTTTTTAAAATTAAACCTATTGCGTAATTAGCTTTACCTGTTTAGCGGGTAAATATAATTACACAAGAGGTCTATTATGAAATACTGCTTAAATACTCTAAATTTACAGTCATAGAATTAGAGGGGCGCAAAAAAGTCTAATATAGTTTTTTCAATCAACAATCATCTTAAAGTTGTTAATAATCGCCTGTCGATGGACTTCCTCAAGAGCAATGGTAACATCAATAAGGTTTTTTGCTCTTTTTTGAGAAACACCATCTATTAGAGCTAAAATTCCAATATGCTTATTTTTTATAGCATCATTTCTGCTATTTTCATATTCTTCCCAAAAACTTATTAAGGAATCATAAACTGCTTGAATTGGGTAAGAATTGTCATCTTTTTTATTCAACTCGATACTTTCATTTCCTCTGACACCCAAATCCTCATCTTCATCTTCACCCTCATCCTCATCTTCAGAAGAATCTATTTCAGATAGATCGTCATCACAAAATCTATTTCCTATAAAATTGAGATCCTTAAATAGTTCAGATCTGTCAGATCTTCCTAATGGTATCAAATCTTTACAATCTTCTAAATCTTTCTTTGGAAAGATAAGGACTTTATATAACCTACTAATAATTTTTTCTAGACACTTACTTTTTTCATCATCGCTCATATTTAACTTTTCTATCGGTAAAAGCGATAAAACATATTCTAATACATTTTCTGACAATCCATCAATCTTACTAAGCTCATCTCGAACATGATCAACTAGAACTCCCTCTCTATACAAAAACTCACTAATTATAAAACCAAGTTTTTCTTCAATTGTGTCCATCATTTCTCTTCTCATTTTAAATTCAATGATGTCTCGTTTATCAGTACAATGTAGTGTGAGTAAATTCAGGGTTAAAACTCTGACAATCCAATGAAGGATCACTAAAACAATCTTCTTAATTTTTGCATCCACAGCATTTTCTGACACCAGTTTTTCTGGATCTGTAAAGAAAAGCAACATGCGGTGCTCCCAAATATCTGGTTGTATAGAAATTCTAGCCATTATTAGACTCCTTAAAATTATACATTAATTATACTTGAAGGTTGAATAAATAATAAATATTATTATTTATTATTTTAACATACTTACTTTAAACAACTTAGATTAAGCTTCTTTGTGTTGCAATTAATTACATCATTCTTAAAATAAACTTTATGGGATTTAAAGAGCTTTTTGGGGTAAAATCCCCTGTTATATATATCGAAGCCATTGCATTAAAAAAATGCCATCTATCTAATTTCAAAAAACTATATGACAAATACTATAAAAAGTGCAAAGCAAAGCTCTCTAAGACCCGCAAAAGCAAATTTGAAGCCTATTTCAGAAATTTAGTACGCACTGGAAATGACTTTAATTATTCTAAGCGTATAAGTATAAAGTATATAAATTCTAAGGTGGGGTATGGGATTTTTGCAAAAGAGTCCATTGCCCCCTATTCTACCCTCACCCATTATGTGGGGGAGATGCTCCCCACAAAACTGCTTAAAGAGAGTCATGATAGCACTTTTTCCTTTGAGCATTTTCCCGATTTTTCAATCGATGCGATGAAAAAAGGTAATTGGGCAAGGTTCATGAATCATGCTGATTTAGGTAAAAAGTCAAACAACGTCGTAGTTTGGGAGTATTACACAAAAAAATCTCCCTTTATCCTTTTCACCGCAGGTCATCGTGGCATCAAAAAGGGGGAGCAGCTCCTCTACTCCTATGGCGAGGAGTATTGGGCGGAGCGAAAATCTCTTAATCTTAAATAATCTAAAATTCAGGTTAAAAGTCATATTAACTGCTCAAAAACTTGAGGTAAGCTGCCTTATCGCGAGCTTTTTTTGAGTAGACTAAGATCAGTTCTGACAGTCTGGGAATTTCAAGCAGTCCATTTACTCTGTCCTTTAGGTAATCCAAAAAAGTAATTACAAGCTTTTCACAGGTCTTTTTTAGACTTATAAAAGTATCCCGACTTTTCTGTCCCTCTTCATTTCGTGTTCCTCCAGATATTTTCCTTTTAACCACCATTTCTCGCGCATCGGTTTCAGTCCCATTATTATGCAGGGGCGTTTTTGGTCTCTCTAACATTTTGAGCAGCTCCTCCTTTTTTGCATAAGTTTTTGCCAGCTGTTTATTCAAAGTAGGACTGACGGTTTTTTGATTCAAGAATAGTTCATCAAAATTTTTCTCCAAAATCAATTTTGAACTGTCGGAGGGGGCAATTTTGTATTTTTGTAACCCCTTATAAAAATTCCAGATTTCTCCCCGGATTTGTTCTATTGCCTTACTTGTCAGTTCATTAAAGGGGATGAGCTTTCGATAATGCCTTTCTTCGTGAATCCAACATAAAGAACGAACAAAGACATTAAACTGGCCGGCATCATCCCCATCTACCCCAAGGTCCTTTGGTGTACCATTTGCGATCAGGCTTGCAAATAAAGCTGCCTCAGTCACAAGTTTTATATCACCTTCGGATGTTATGTTTATTTTGAGTAGAAATTTCTTCCATTCTGCTCGATTCATCGATAGGTCTTGAGCTTGCAGCAGCAGGTACCCTCGCAGCCAACTCAAAGGTTTTATGCTCTCTATATAATCTGCAGAGTCCGCATTGATAAGATATTGAGGATCAATCCCATGTAGTATCTGAAGAAAATTTATACGGCTTTTGCTTTCTGTTGACACTATGGAGGTGAAAAACTCATTCCCTATAATCGTAGAGTAACCGTTTTTTCCCTTATGACGGGCACCAGTATCGTCCACTTTTATTTGTCCAGTGGCTGCTATCCCAGCTGATAATAGCTCATTTTTTTCTTTATGGAACTTTCCATTGCCTTGAATCAAAATATTGCTAAGTTGCCCTTCGGATATCAGCACCCCTATTTCTTTTAGTTGGGTAAATAGCAGAGGCTCTGTAACACGACATCCATAATACTGATGTAAAATATAACTGATCAGTTGTGGTCCATAATGCCCATGAATATTTTGGGGTAACTTACCTGTTAAATAAGTGCCGTCAGGCAGCTGCGATCGCTCTAGTTGATAAATCGTATTGTGAGATCTAAAAATGATATCTTGCACAGAGAATTTTTGACATCCCTTGAAGATGGCGCCTAGTGGGATGGATTCGGGTTTAATTCGGCATTTGGAGTGAATCGCAAGGTTTTTGGTCTTTGAATGACGAGGATGTTTTCCTCTAGACGGCTTGCTTTTATCATCTTCCTTATACTTACTTTGATCCCGCTCTAACTTACTTGGAGGAATTTTCGGACGTGGTTTTTGACCCTTGAGAATAGCAATCTCATCTTTAAGCTGTTGGATCTCTTCTTTCATTGCCTCTATTGTCTGCAGGGCAATGTCAAGACGATCTTTCAGATGTCGGTTTTCTTCAAGAAGCTGGGCATTTTACTTTGCAAGCCGTCGAACTAGGTCAGTTAGGTCATCGTAATTCAGCATATAGAACCCATATTACGATGAATGAAAATTAAAGAAAAGATTTATTTATGTCTCTGGATATTGATAATAAGGAGGTTACCTCAACTTTATGAGCAATTACCTAGCATGCTAGCCACCTTAGAGGACTGGGTGTTATGCCTTCTTTCAGCCGTCCCTCTGTCAGTGATGATAATCCCTATTCTGAGGCATTATTTAGAACGTTGAAGTATTGTTCAAAGCATCCTCTACAGCCCTTTGCTAAGTTAAACGATGCTCGCTTATGGGTGGAAAATTTTGTAGATTGGTACAATCATCATCATTTGCATAGCGGCATTAAATTTGTAACACCAGCGCACAGGCATGCTCAGTTAGATTTAGTCATATTGCAAAAAAGAAAAGAAGTGTATTTGAACGCTAAAAATACAAACGCTAACAGATGGAGTAAGAATATCAGAAATTGGGAAACAATAAAAGAGGTGTATTTAAATCCGGAAAAAGGCAAAAATATAAATCCAAGATCAGGAAAGGCGGCCTAGATCTTAACAAAATTATGCGACAACTATCCTAAGAAACACCGCAAAACAATAGTTCTTTATTTTAAAGATGCTTTAAAACGCTCTGCCTCACTTAGTATCATATTTTTCCAATATGAGAAGTATAGCTTAGAATAATTAAATTCCGCCTCACTAAACTCAAGAAGCTTTTGCTCTAAAAACTTTGGGGTAACCTCATCCCACTGTTTCACTACAATTACAGGAAGATCTCTATACATTGAATTGTTTCCTACAGCTTCTTTCAAAGTTCCCTTTACAAAGGGCCTAACAATAGGAATAGAACCCATAAGGAGCGCTTCCCACGTTCTGTGGCAATCCAATCCGTTTCCACTTGGAGATAAGCAAAAAACATGCTCTTTTAAATCGGTTAGATATTCAAGATAATTTCTGTTTTTTATCCAATGTACATAGGGTTTGTTTGAAAAAAAATCTAACACATGTTGCCGTTCTTGGGTAAAGGTGGCTGGAGTAATATTTAAATATACATAATTGTCTCTTTGAAAATCCATTTTAGAAACTTTTTCAATTAAATCAATGTCTGCTGTTCTTTTAAAATACCAATATCTATTTTCAATTCCAATAGGGATCGGAACGATTTTTTCATCATCTATATCTACATTTTGGGTATACCACTTTATAATTTTTGGATCCTGTAAGAAATCTATGTATTTTGCATCAATGATATCATCGGAGTTATGCGTAATTAAGATGTAGGGATTTGAAATCCTAGGATGAATATATTTTATAAAACGATCTAAAGCGTAAGATTGAACAAACACGATATCTCCAGGAGAGTTCTTAAAAATTCGACGATCAAGACTTATCCCGCTATTTTGTCCATATGCGTCCTTTTCTTCATAAATATATTTAGATAAAGATCTAAAGGCATCTCCAGAAATATAGTCTAACATCGGAGCTCTAATGTTTGAATATAACCCAATCCATATTAAGAAATTCATCAAAAAAAGCAGTTTTTTCATATCTAACTCCTTAACTTACGTAATGGTTGAGTGTACCGCAGAAGATATATTTAATCTATTTAAAATATATTGACTTTTTTTAGATATAAATATAGAATTTTTTGTACATAAAAGGGACACACAATGAACAAATCAATATTTTTCGTACTTACGTTTCTACTCACTTCTGTTTTTGGTCATACTCCCTATCTAAAAAAAACCATCTACACTCTTCCAATTATCGATAAAATACCAAAGATCATTCATCAGATTTGGGTGGGGAAAAATCCAATCCCAGAAAAATACAAAGAATACATGAAAACCTGGTTGATTATTCACCCAGATTGGGAATATAAACTCTGGACAGATGAAGACATCGATGATTTTCCATGGCGCAATAAAGACTTATTCCTTCAGGCAGAAAATCCTGGTATGAAATCTGATATTTGGAGATATGAAATTATCAATCAATATGGCGGTTTGTATGTGGATACAGATATGGAAGCTGTTCGCTCTTTTGAACCCATCCATAGCCGATTAGAGTTTTATGCTGGCTA
>CAMDFS010000063.1 GCA_945897715.1 Chlamydia trachomatis | reverse complement strand
CACCATTTGTAGAATATACAAGCCCAAAGATACCGCCACCTGGAACACTAGCATAAGGAATAAAGCTTTTCTCTTCCATAAAAGATGCTATCTTTTTTTCCTGATCGGGAGTACGACTTGCGTCAAAATATCCTTTATACGTATTGATAAACCCTACTTGCTCATCAGTTAGTGGTAACCCCATTCTTTCGTGGTTTTGTGTGCTTTGGAAATCAACAATCCCATCCATACAAATTTTTGCTCCAACATACAGATTCGGTAATACTTTACCTAACGTAAATTGATCTCCCAAGAAATTCGCACTTTTACAAAGTTGTACTTCCTCTGATTCCGCTAAATCTTTTCGAGCGGCAACCACAGATTGCATATAGCTAATCATTTTTTCAGCAGATCCGAAAATATTTGAGTCTAATTTATCTTCAACTGGAACTGATTCAGAAGTTGTGCTTACAATTGATACTGGCCTTGAACCCTCTCGTGTAGAGGCCGCTTTTAAAGCTTTGATTTCATCATAATTTTTCTTGTTAGCTAACAGATCAATTCCATAAACTAAACCTATAGAAATGACAACACTAATCCAATAAAGGACAAATACAATTGCTTTTAGAAGAGGCTCACTTATTGCTACAATCTTTGTAATTGCGTAGCTGGGGCAGTTCATATCATGGAGATCCACTTTTATTCTCTCATTTTCTATTGTATTTGGCACACTAAACTCCTCATTTTTCTTATTATAACTGCTTTAATTATAGAACTTTTTATTATTAATATCAATGGTAAATTTATCTTTTATTATAGAAATCATTTATTTATTATGGCAACTAATGCGTCCATTTGGTCAACCATTTTTGCAGCCACTTTTTCTCCCACCACATTCACCCACATCATTGCAGTGACCCCGCTAATAGAAACTGTGGTTTTTAACTCCAAACCATCCCCTGTTTCTCTCATTTCATGCTTTGTAACCATTTTAGCACCAGGAAGATGCGTGCAATCTATAAAACTTACATTTTCCACCACTTCTTCTAAAATAAATTTTACTACAGGGCCCCCTTTAGGCTTTAAATGGTAACCCCCTCCTTTTTCAAAGGAATCCAAAAGTACACACGATTCAAAACCTGGGTTCCAATCAATCCAAGAATTCACATCTTTCCACAATTTCCAAACATCCTCTTTCTTTACTCCCGGATATACTTTTTTCGCCGTTTTTTCCCACATGGTAACCTCCAATATTTGGGTGAAACTACTATATTCTCTTTTTTTATTAAAAGAAAGATCGATCACAACTATCTATAAATTAAAGGTTTAAGAAATAAATCAGCAGTCTTTGAATTTAAGTGCTAAAAAACTTGCCAATTGACTGCTAATATACTATACTGAAAGTTATAAATGAAGATAGGAATCGATAAAAATGAAAGCAGCAACATTAAAGCCGAAAGATCAAAGAGAGCAAGATGTCCTTTTAGGGCTTGTTGACCTTTATTTAAAGACTGGAAAAGCTGTTGGGTCTAACACCTTAAGAGAGAACGGTTTTGATTATATTAGCTCCGCTACCATAAGGAATTATTTTGCAACTCTTGAAACAAAGGACTTATTAAAGCAGCACCACACCTCTGGTGGGAGAACTCCAACAGATAAAGCCCTTAGGCTCTATGTAGATTTTCTCCTTGAAGGAAAAGAGCATTTTTCTCTATCAAGGGATGATGATGCATTTCTTCATGAACTTATCTGTAAAGAAACAAAAAAGTTATCCTTTTATTTTCAAGAAATTACTGAGGCGATTTCAGATTTAACCTCCCTTGCAACACTTATTACAGCGCCAAGGTTTGATCAAGACTTTATCTCTAAAATTGTCCTAACAAAAATTGATGAGCAAAGAGCGATTTGTATTATTGTCACAGATTTTGGGTTTATCCATACAGAGACTCTTTATCTACCCCCTCACATGAGTACTTTTTCGATGAAAAGGATGGATGACTATTTCCATTACAGACTAACTTCTTTAGACAAGCCTGTTCTTAGTGAAGAAGAAGAAACATTTGCAAAGTCCACCTATAACGAAGTTGTGTTAAGACATTTTATTAGTTATACAAATATGGATCATCCAGATATCTACAAAGGCGGGTTTGCAAAACTTTTACGTCACAGCGAATTCCATGATCCAGAGACATTATCAAGTACGTTATCTTTATTTGAAAGCAGCATTTCCTTACAGAAGTTAATGGTAGAAAATGACTCTTTAAAGCTTCGTATTGGCGATGATTTACAAGAGTATCTCTCCCCACCTTATAAATGCGCAATCATCCAAATACCTTATTACATTCACAATAAGAGAGTAGGCAATATTGCAATTTTAGGGCCGTCAAGGATGAATTACAAAGATCTGATCTCTTTACTAAAGAGAGTCTCCTCCTATTTAAGCGATACCCTCACCAAAACATTATATAAATATCAACTAAATTACCGAATGCCAAATTCAAAGGAAGTGCTGTATACAGCTACAGATCTTCCGGTGATTGGATTAACCCATAAAGAGAAATAATGACTAAAGAAGAAGAAAAAGAAGAAAAAATCATCACCCCTGCAGAATTATTACAAGAGCAGCTTGTTCAAAAAACAGCAGAGGCAGCTGAGTTCAAGGATAAATATTTTAGAGCCCTTGCTGAAATGGAGAATGCAAAAAAACGTTTAATGCAGGAAAGGCAGGAATTAATAGCCTATTCGGTCAATAACATTGTAGAAGATATGCTAGGGCCGCTAGATAGCTTAGAAACGGCATTGTCATTTACAGATAACCTTTCAGAAGAGATGCAAAATTGGGCAATTGGATTTAAAATGATCTTAAATCAATTTAAATCTGCTTTAGAAAACCATGGCATTGTCTCCTATGAAAGCAAAGGCAAGCCTTTTGACACCGCCTTTCATGAAGCAATTGAGATGGTGGAAACAGATGATGTAGAGGAAGGGACAGTCATTGAAGAATTAATGAAGGGATATAGACATGATAAACGTGTCATTAGAGTTGCAAAAGTAAAAGTTGCAAAGAAAATAAATACATAAAAAAAGAGGATAAAAACTATGACAAAGAAAAAAAGCACAAAAATCATCGGGATTGACCTTGGTACCACTAACTCATGTGTAGCAATCATGGAAGGTAAAGATGGCAAGGTGATCACAAACGCAGAAGGATCAAGGACAACTCCATCAATTGTCGCATTTAAAGGAACTGATCGATTAGTGGGTATTCCAGCAAAACGTCAAGCGGTAACAAATCCAGAAAATACCATTTTTTCTGCAAAAAGATTCATCGGAAGGATGTATAGCGAAGTGAAGGACGAAATTCATAACGTCCCTTACAAAGTTGTAGAAGGAGCTGGTGGAAAAGCTGCCATTAAAATTGGTGATAAGGTCTACAGCCCAGAGGAAAT
This sequence comes from Chlamydia trachomatis, assembly GCA_945897715.1. Lineage (GTDB taxonomy): Bacteria > Chlamydiota > Chlamydiia > Chlamydiales > 2-12-FULL-49-11 > JAJACQ01. Next base: position 4,301 of record CAMDFS010000063.1, on the reverse strand, counting down.
TGGTGCTGCGGTGTTATCAAAAATGAAGCAGACAGCCGAAGAATATCTTGGTGAGGAGGTAACAGAGGCCGTTATTACTGTTCCTGCCTATTTTAATGATTCACAAAGACAATCGACAAAAGATGCTGGTAGAATTGCAGGATTAAATGTTCGTCGTATCATCAATGAGCCAACAGCTGCTGCCTTATCTTATGGTTTTGATAAAAAAGGTAAAGATCAAAAGATTGCAGTTTATGATTTAGGTGGTGGTACATTCGATATTTCTATTCTAGAAATTGGCGATGGTGTATTTGAGGTTCTTGCAACAAATGGGGATACTCATCTTGGTGGTGATGACTTTGATGGCGTAATCATGAAGTGGATATTAGAAGAGTTTAGAAAAGAAAATGGCATTGATTTAACATCAGATAAAATGGCATTACAAAGGCTTCGCGATGCTGCTGAAAAGGCAAAAATCGAGTTGTCTGGAACTCCAACAACTGAGATCAATCAGCCGTTTATCACTATGAGCAGCGATGGACCAAAGCATTTAAATCTTACTCTATCAAGAGCAAAGTACGAAAGTCTTGCATCAGATCTTGTTGAAAGAACTAAAGAGCCTTGTCTTAAAGCGATGAAAGATGCAGGGGTATCAATTTCTGATATCGATGAGGTCATCTTAGTAGGTGGAATGACTCGTATGCCAATGGTCCAAGAAAAGGTGAAAGCAATTTTTGGGAAAGAGCCTCATAAAGGGGTAAATCCTGACGAGGTGGTAGCACTTGGTGCTGCAATCCAAGGAGCTGTACTTTCTGGCGATGTAAAAGATGTTCTTTTACTTGATGTTGTCCCTCTTTCATTAGGAATTGAGACCTTAGGTGGTGTGATGACAAAAGTAATCGAGAGAAATACAACGATCCCTACATCGAAAAAGCAAGTCTTTTCAACAGCAGCTGACAACCAGCCTGCGGTAACAATTGCAGTTCTTCAAGGTGAGCGCGGAATGGCGGCAGATAACAAGAAGATTGGTAATTTCGATCTTTCTGATATCCCTCCAGCTCCTCGTGGAATGCCTCAGATTGAGGTTGCCTTTGATATCGATGCCGATGGTATCTTACATGTTTCTGCAAAGGATAAGCAGTCAGGAAAAGAACAAAAAATTCGTATTGAAGCCTCTTCTGGTTTAAGTGAAGAAGAGATCAAAAAGGCAGTAAATGATGCTGAAGCGCATAAAGAGTCAGATAAGCAAGCACGTGAAAAGATCGATCTAAAAAATGAGACAGACGCTCTCATCTTTAGATCAGAAAAATCTCTAAAAGACTATGCAGAAAAAATCCCTGCAGAGGTAAAAACAGAGATTGAAGAGAAAATCACTGCGGCAAAAGAGGCTCTAACAACTGATAATATGGATAAGATTAAGACAGCAAAAGATGCGCTGAATCAAGTGATCCAGAAAATTGGTGAGTCTATGCAAGGTAACACACAGGCGGGCCCTGAAGCACAAAGTGCAGAAGGAGAACCTAAAAAGCAGCGCACCTACTCGCATCAAAATACAAACGGCGGGACAAAGCCGGATGATATTGAAGATGCAGATGTCGAAGAGATCAAAGATTAGATAAGGTGGGGAAGTAAAGCTTCCCCACTCCCTTCAGCTAAGGACTTTTGTCCCATTTTCTTAATAGAAAATGGGACAAAATTTTTTCAAGTTATTTTACGGTTTTCTCCACTAGAAATAGAGTTAATTTAACTAAAGTGCACCGTGAAGTAAAAAATAAAGCCCCACTAATATTATCCAAGTGTGCAACCAAACTAAGGTAACTTTCCCAGCTTCCCAAGCCTTTACTAGGCTCATTGCAGAAAAGGCAAACGCATAAGCAAAAACCATAAGCCAAATCATTGGAGCAATAATTTTAAAGAAAAAAACTTTTAACAATTCCATTTTCTACTCTTTCTGTTGAACAAGAAAGAGAATATATTAGAAAAAAATAAATATCGATATTTATTTCTAAATTTCGTTATTGAGAATTGCTTCACGCTTCTTTGCCATATAACGGACCATAGCATGAAGATTATGTATCGATGCTAAAGTATGGGCTGTGTATTCATGCGATGCAAAGAGATGATTGATGTAAGCTTTTGTGTAATTGCGACAAGCATGACAAGTACAACCCTCTTCCAAGGGGGAAAAATCATTTTTATAGATAGACTTTGTGATCTTAATAGGCCCATCTTCAGTGAGAATTGTCCCATGACGCGCAGCTTTTGTTGGGTAAGAAGAATCAAAAGTGTCTATTCCTAATGGTATTGCCTCCTCTAAAGAAACTAAATCTCCGATCCCTAAAAGATGGACTGGAAACTCTTCTGGAATTTCTGGACGAACATTTTTTAATAAATGCATCATTTCAGGCTTATTTTTGCCTAGACTGCCCCCGATAGCAAATCCATCAAAAGGATGCTCTCTCAAAATCGCTACAGATCTTTTTCGAAGGGTATCATCAATACCCCCATGCACAACATTATACATTGCCTGTCCACGGGGATCTTTTAAATGCTCTTCTAAAGATCTAACCTCCCATCTATGTGTCCTATTAAAGGAATATAGGAGTGCCTCCTGTGATATGTGATAGGGTGGAAGCTCATCAAGGGGAATAATAATATCTGCACCGAGCGCTTTTTGCACCTGAATTGAGGTCTCTGGAGTGAGTAAAATTTTTTTTCCATCTCTATAGGAACGAAAAACCACTCCATCCTCAGTAATTTTTATAACCGAGCCCCCTTTATCTTTTTTTCCAGAGCTTTTCAGTTCATCAGCAACCCCACCATAGGCTAAACTAAAAACCTGAAACCCCCCAGAATCAGTGATAATGGGCTTATCTCTATTCATAAAAGCATGCAGCCCTCCAGCATTTTCGATAACCTCTGGTCCTGGTTGAAGCAAGAGATGATAGGTATTGCAAAATAAGAGCTCTAACCCAATTTCTGTGACCATCTTGCTATCTAATGCCTTGATCGTTCCATTTGTTCCAACGGCTACAAACCCTGGCGTATTAATCACCCCATGGGGTGTATAAATCTTTCCTACTCTTGCCCCTGATTTTTTCGACTTATGGATGACTTCAAAGGAAAACTCTGTCTTTTTTGGTGGAGAAGCTACTGTCATACAACCCTCCTTATTAATGCTTTTGTCATAAAACTCATCAAAGCAATGGTCAATAATTTAATCAGGTAACTAAAAATCACAATGTGCACAAGATTTTCTAATACCCCTGAAAGGGCGCCATAGGTAAAAAAAAAGGTATCTAAAAATTGCGTTACAGATAAAGATATACACATCGAGATCGGAAGGGACATGTTCTTTCTAAGTTTTGAGAAGAGATAGGTATCTAATTTTTGAAAGGTGATCATGCAAATCAATGAAATGAAAAAAATCCGAAATGATGGCGTAAGTAAACTTTTATACAAGGTATTCATAGCAAGATTGCCTTGATGCGGCTCATAGCCAAGTAAAAAAAAGGACATGAAAGGGAGAAAAAGAATAGAACATAACCCTATAAGGATCGTTTTATCTGACTCACTCTTACCATAAATCTCTCTAATCATATTTAACGTAAGAAAGGACCCAATGGTATAACAATCTGTTGTAGTCACTACCAAACCAAAAAGGATCGTCTCCTTTAAAATAAAGAGATTAGCAAAAACAATCTGCAATACAAAAACACTGGTAAGGCCACTTTTTCCTAGCTTAGAAAAAAGATAGATCGCTCCTAAAAGAATTAGTATGTGAAGAAAAAATAGAGATTCATTCATAGCTAAGAGTATACGGGACTTTTAGAAATAAAGCAAAACCTCTTATTGAATATGGGATCCATTCGAAGTTTTTTCCCTTTCCTGAGATAAAAATCCTTGTAATTCTTTATTTTCTTCTAGCCTTCTGTTCATTACTTCGAGGTAATATTTTTTCACTGCTTGCTCTTTAGTAAGACTTAAATCCATCATCATTCTATTAACAATCTTTTCTACATTATTTTCATTTTTAGCAACTTCTTTCTCAGAGGCATCTTCTTCATTTCTATATTTTTCAAACGCTAGTTCACAGCTCTTAAAGATACTATTTGCTCTAGCTCTATTATTATTGAGTTCCTCAGTTCTTTGAACATCAGCACCTTCAGCTATTGCAAGTGAAAAGAACTCTTCAGCTTTATCACATTTTTCTTTTATTCTTTTAAGCATACTCTCCAAATTTATCATAATACGAGCAGCTTCCTCTTCTGACTTTCCCGATATTGATTCTAGTATTTTTTGAAACTTTTCTATCGTTTTTG
>CAMDFS010000062.1 GCA_945897715.1 Chlamydia trachomatis | reverse complement strand
CTTGTTCCATTTCCGTGCATCTCACTAGCACTAACTGTCATTGCACCTGTAAAAGCAATCGAATTAAATGCATTAATTTCACCTTGATTTGTCATAGCAAGAGTTGCCCCACTAAGAGAGCCCGTTCCATTTCCATTAATTGTACTATCTTGTACTATCATAGGACCTGTAAAAGCCATCGAATTAAATCCACTAATTACACCTTGATTTGCAATAGTAAGATTAGTTCCGGCCATTGTAGCGCTTCCATTTCCACTCATTGTACCTTGGTAATCTACATAAACAACCCCTGTAGTTTGAGTGATGATGCCAAGAACTCCTCCTAAAACCTGGATATCTCCAACAATGGAATCAATTGCATTCATTGTACTATTGGCAACAAATACATCCCCTGTAATAGAATTAATTGCATTAACAGTTGCTTGAGGATTCACTATCACATTTCCCGTAATAGAATTGATTGTATTCATTGTACCGTCAACTGTCACAGCTCCTACAATGGAGCCAATCCCATTAACCGTTGCTCCAGAATTGACTGTCACAGCTCCTGCAATAGAGGCAATACTATCGACTGTTCCACTAACTGTCACAGCTCCTACAATAGAACCAATCCCATTAACCGTTGCTCCAGAATTTACCGTTACAGGTCCAGCTAGCGATCCATTGAGGGTAAGAGTACCCCCGCTTACTGTTGTTAAACCACTATTTGTATTAGCTCCATTTAAAACAAGCACCCCTGGGCCATTTTTATTAATAGCTCCAGTTCCAGACATAACCCCAGAGATTGCTCCAGTTCCTGTTAGAACAGAAACCGTCATTGGATGAAAGATAGCGAGTTTCATAAATATTTCTGATTGATCACGTAAATTGAGTGTTGTACCGGTTGCAAAAACAAGGATATCTCCCGTTCCAGAAGATGGCCCTAATGTGCCCCCAACTTCAAGAGTTCCCTTTAATAACTCTATCTCACCAAAGAATCCTGAACTAACAGCATTTAGAATTAAAGTTCCCGGATTGTCCATCAGTATTACGGTACCAGCAACTCCAGCTACTGCCATATCAATTTCCCATATGCTGTTTGATCCATTCATTGTGAATCCATTACCTGTAGTAATATCTAGACTGTATGTTGAGGATGAAAAGATAATATTGTTTCCACCATTATAGGGATTAATATTTAGCTTTTTAGAAAATGTAATGACTCCACTTGTGAAGTCAATTTCAAAGGGACTAGTTGGTATAGCGAAATCTATAGTTCCAGTATCAGGGGTATCGATTACCGCTTGTCGAAATGAGCCTGCCCCAGAATCGCTTGTATTTGTTACTGTTGTGCAATAAAGAGAAAGATAGACAGAGAGTGTCAAAAAAACAACTATTGATTTTTTCATAAATTTTTGATCTCCTAAATAACTATATTATTTTTTTCAATTTCTATTCAAGCATTGAAAAAAAACATCCCAAACAATATGCTTTTAGTAACACTCACTTTAAGGGGCTCTAATGCATATTCTCTGTTTTCCAACCCCACCCTATTCGACAAATATGTATCTAGTTTACAGCGAAAAAACCAAAGAGGCGGTTATTATTGATCCAGGCATGGGAAGCTTTGAGATTGTTAGTAATTTCCTAAAGAAACATAGCCTTAACCCAGCAGCTGTTTGGCTGACACATAGCCATTGGGACCACATTGTCGATGCAACAAAGGTGAAGAAAGGGTTATCTCTGCCAATCTATATACACAAAGATGATGCAAAGAATCTAGAGTGGCCAGGAAGTGATAAAGTGCCCATGGCTGTACCCGAATTTGAAGGGGTAATACCTGACCACCTAATTGCTGATGATGAAATTCTTAAAATAGGTGAATTCTTTTTTAAAGTTATCCATACCCCTGGACACTCACCAGGAGGGGTATGTTTTTATTGTGAAACTGAAAAAATTCTTTTTTCAGGTGATACGCTATTTCAAGGGGCAATTGGCTCAATTTGCCTACCCACAAGCGAGCCTCATCGAATGCGACAAAGTTTAGAGAGGCTTGCGTTTTTGCCACCTGATACAAAAGTATTTCCTGGCCATGGTCCCTCTACGACAATTGGAGCGGAAGGGAGATTTTTAAAACGTGATAGAAAATAAATTTATTTATATAAAGCAAGAGTAACCTTTGCTTCTTTGGCATGATCAACAATTGGCTTTGGATAACCTCCATATTGACTATGATACTTTTCTTGATCCCATTTATGAATCACTTTTGGGGGCAAAAGTGTTAATTCTGGTATCCATTTTTTTATATACAAACAATCGGGGTCAAACTTCAATGCCTGCCTCCATGGATTGAAAATACGAAAGTAAGGCTGAGCATCGCAACCAGTGCTTGCTGCCCACTGCCAATTTCCGTTGTTTACGGAAGGATCATAGTCAACAAGTGTTTGCGCAAAATACTTTTCCCCCAACCTCCAATCAATATGGAGATCTTTAGTCAAAAAGCTCGCCACTATCATTCTAACACGATTGTGCATAAATCCGGTCTGATTCATCTCTCTCATCCCTGCATCGACAATAGGAAACCCCGTTTTTCCTTGACACCACTTCATGAAAATTTTTTCATCATGATGCCATCTAAGGTGATTATATTTTTCATGAAACGCACCACTAAAAACTCGAGGGAAATATAGCGCAATTGAAGTGAAAAAATCTCTCCAAAATAAAGACCTAATCAGAGGTGAAGAGGCTCCTAATTGTTTAGACATCTTCCAATATACCTCTCTTGGAGAAATAGTAGTAAATTTTAGATGTGCAGAAAGATGGGTTGTTGCATCTTCAAAAGGAAAATCTCTTAAAGCTGCATAGGAAGAAAACTCCCCTATTCTATCTAAAATTTTTAAAGCAGCACTTCTCCCACCCCCTTTTGAAAGACTTCGAGTGGGAAGAATTTGGTGATAAAGACTTTTTTCATGGGAAGAAGGGATCGATCCAGAATAATAATTCTTGTATCGATTAGGAGCAGGAAGAGTTACCTCTAATTGCATCGCATTGTGATAAAATGGGGTAAATACTGTGTATGGTTTTCCATCCTTTTTTAAGGTCTTGCTTGGAGGATGTAAAAGTGCATCGTCGAAGGAAAAAAAGGGAATTTTAGCTGTATTACAAACCGATTCAATTTTTTGATCACGTTTTAAACTATAAGGGGTATAATCTCCATTTACCACTACTAAATCTACATCTAGACTACTAATTAATTCCTGAACCACTTTTTCTGTTTTATCATAAAAGAGAAAAAGCTTTCCACCTTTAGAGGTGATAGCATTTTCCAAATCCTCCAAAGATTCGATCATAAATTGCAAACAGTTATCGCTTCTGTAGGGGTTATGATCAATTTGCTCGGGAGTAAAAATAAAGGCTACAACTACTTCCTCAGAGTTTTCAAGGGCAAAATGAAGCCCTGTATTATCTTCTAAACGTAAGTCTCTCCTAAAAATAAAAAGAGCTTTTTTATATTTTTTCATTATTGTTGTACACTTGATGGATAATTCTTTAGACTTTAAGTATATCTATTCAAAAATACAATTCCAGCATTAAGTGTTGTCGCATACATGACCCAAATTAAATAAGGCACAAGGAGAAGGGCTGCTAAAGGTCGCACCTTCCAAGAATAGATGATGGTTAAGCCAATGCATAAGCAAAGCAAACTAATATCGATCAACCCTAAGATAGGGCTGCGTAGAGAAAAAAACAGAAATGTCCAAATAAAATTTAGACCAAGCTGGATTGCATAAAAGATGAGAGCAAGATCTCTTTTAGGTGAACTTTTAGCTTTATAAATTAACCAACCTGAAACAGCTATCATAAGATAGAGACATGACCAAACAGGGCCAAACACCCAATCTGGTGGATTCCAAGAAGGTTTAACTAAAGTTGGGTACCAAGTTGAAACTGTCCCCTTTGTCCAATACCCACCAATTATTTGAATAGCCAAACAAAGAACGATGAAGAAAATAGCTATTTGTATATTTTTGTTTTTCTTCATTAGTCCATCCTTTTTTAAAAAAAGTATCAGTATATTACTTTTAAGTCAATATTCTCTTTGTGGGGACAAAAATAAATCTATCGAATCATTCAAGAGTATTGGAAAAAGTAAAGAAGAAAAATCGACTCTAATAAGAGTCGATTTTTCGCTTTTAACAGGAAGACTTGAATTTATTTCTCGAGCGTAAAGGATTGCTTTATTGTATGAAAATAAGAATTCATATCAGGTGCATCGCCTGTGGCAATTGCTTTAAATACTTCATAAATGGCTACAAATGGGATCAGAATAGCTCGTCCAATTGCTTCAAGAAAACCAAGTATTCTCATACCAGCATCTTTAGTCACTTTTTTACTAAGCTCAAGGGCGCCAGAAGTATTAAGAAATGTCTTCTGTGGTTCTAGTATGTTATCAATGCTCTTAGTGTTTCCAGTAGCAACTTCTTCAACAACAGCCACAACTCTTTGGACATCGGGATTTCTATCTACTCTTCTGAAATCCCCTTGAAGAGCATCTTTACCAGCTCGTATCAACGCTTTAGCTTGTTTGCTAACTTGTTTTTTTGTACTTGTCAATTTTTGGTTAGCTTCTTTATACTTTTTTGAGTCTCCTTTTAAAGCATGCTTATCTGCTTCAAATTGTCCTACTATTGTTGAACCAATTCCTCTAAAAAATTGCTTAATTGATGGCATAATTATCTCCCTTTTATTGTTATATATTAATTATAACATAAATTAAATTTTTTTTACACTTAAATCACTTACCTTCTTTAAAAAAACCTTGATTAACAATTGTAACATGCTTATTTAAAAGGTTTTACGATGAAAAAACCCCAAGCCTTTTTTTTTGTCTCCAAACATCCAGTAGTGTCAAACCTACTCATATCTATCTCCAACACTATTAAATACTTAAGCCTTTTAAAAGCCCTTATTTTGAGCATAAAAAGGGTTGTCATGTCTAATTCTGTATTTATTGTCCTCAAGGCAGAATCAGAGCGCATAAAACTTCTATATAAAAAGAAATCCACTACCCTTGATTAATGCTAAAAATTCGTCCGTTGACTTCCTTGAATTGGAGGAATGCCTTTTGTGTATTTTAGTGTTCCCATTCAACAAGTGGTCTATTTAACCAAAGGACTTTGCTGAAAGGTATTAAAAGTTTTATTGCATTCTCTTTCTAAAAAATAGGATTGCTCCAGAAAAGTTTCCTATGCTAATGATCACCAAGGGCCACAGGTTGTAAAAAACAATTTTTGCTGACATTGCTTTTAAAAAAAGCCCTTTGGAAATGATCAGCATGTATTTTAGAGGAATTAGGTAAGTAAGGACCTGAAAAAATTTAGGCATATTGTCTATGGGGGTTGCAAAACCTGAAAGTAGGACAGAAGGGAGCATAAAAAGAAAGGTTCCAAGCATTGCCTGTTGCTGGGTTGCTGATAAAGAAGAGATAAAAAGTCCCACCCCACTAATGGAGGTTACAAAGACAAAAAGGCTTACTGTATAAAGCAAGAAAGAACCTGTAAACGGTACCCCTAAGACCCACGTTCCAATACCAAGCATCAGCAACCCTTCAAAAAGTCCTACGATAATTCCTGGAACCACTTTTCCAACTAATATTTCAAAAGGGAGCAATGGGGAGACTAAAAGCTGGTCAAAGGTCCCCATTTCCCTCTCCCTTGCAATGGATTGGGTGGTGATTACAAGGCATATTACCATCGCTAAAATCACAACCAAACAAGGGATGTTATACCAATAGTAATATAGATTTGGATTAAACCATACCCGCGGGATAATTGCGGCATTGTCAACATACATTCCTGCTGAAGTGAGTATATCTACATTAAATTGATGAATAATTTCTGAGGCATAAAGAGAGACAATTTGTGCAGTATTACTTTTTCTTCCATCAAAAATCAATTGTAGATCTGCCTGCTTTAGAGCCTCTAGATCCCGTGAAAAGTGTTCATTGATCGCAAGGACCATTATCCCCTTTTGCCCGTCTATAAATGGGGCAATCTCCTTTTCAGACTGCAAAAAGTAGATGTTTCTATGAAATGTTTTTGCTCCAGAAAACCTCTTTACCAGCTCAAATCCTTTTGCTCCATGATCTTGATTTAAAATTCCGATAGGGACGTTTTTTACATCAAGAGTTGCAGCAAAAGTAAATAGAAAAAATTGGATAATTGGTGGCAATAAAAGTGAAAAGCGTATTTTCTTATCCTTAAAGGCTGCAAGCAATTCTTTTTTTATTAAGGAAAAAATCCTATTCAAGAGATTCTCCTTGCAGTTTTCAAAGCTGTAACTATAAAAAAGATAGACCCAATGGAAGCTATTACAGCCATATCATAAAATATAAGGTTCCAGACATTGCCTACAAGAAATAATGTCTGCAAACTTTGGACAAAATATTTTGCCGGTATAAATGTTGTAATGGTTTGTATCCATATTGGCATACTTAGAATCTCAAATAAAAATCCAGACAAAATGTAGGCGGGAAGAAAGCCCACCATTAAAGTGATTTGATAAGCCAGCACTTGACTTTTTGCTATGGTAGAAATCATCAAACCAAGCCCTAGCGAACAGAATAAAAAGACGGCAGAAACTAGGGTAAGTAGTAGCAAAGAGCCTCTAAACGGGACTTGATAACAAAAGACGGTGATTGCGACACAAATGGCCATTGAAATCATCCCTAGTATAAAATAGGGAATCACTTTTCCTATCACAAGCTCAAATGAAGTGACAGGGGTTGATAAAAGAGACTCCATAGTCCCCCTCTCCCATTCTCTTGCAACAACCAGCGCAGTAAGCATCGCCCCTATCAAAGTCATAGTAATTGCAAGCGATCCAGAGAGAATATAAAATCTACTTTCCAGCTGCTCGTTATACCAAAACCGGGGCTTAACCTCAATGATTGGCTTTTCACCAGTCTTGCCCCCTGCAAGGGCCTCTTGTGTAAGAAAATTAGCAAATGCCCCTGTTACGTAGTTGATTACAAAGCTTGCAGTATTAGCTTCGCTACCATCAGCAATTAGTTGAATGGGAGCTATTTTTCCAAAGGTGTTTTTAGCCCTTGTATAATAGGAAGGGATGACAATCATCCCAGCAATAGAGCCATCGATTAACCTCTCATCCATACTATGACGATGGGGAGCACTTGTCACCTCAAAATAAGGGGAGTGAATCAAACTATTTGCGAAATCTCTTGCATCCGGTGATGTATCCTCTAAAACTAAACCCACTTTTAAATGTTTAATATCCAAGGAGACACCCGATCCATAGATAAAAATTAATAAAAGAGGTAACACCACAGTAATTAATAAAGTACTTGGATCCCTGAGGATTTGGATAGTCTCTTTTAACACAAGAGCCTTTATTCTACGCATTTTACTTTCTTGCATCTACTTCCCTATCATAATTTTCTATCATTGCAATAAATGCATCTTCAAGGGTGGGGTTTGGATTTATATCTGTTGTAACCTCTTTTTTTACCTCTGTTGAAGAGGCCATCTTTATGATTCTTCCCTGATAGATAAATGCGATTCTATCGCAGTATTCGGCCTCCTCCATAAAATGAGTGGTAATCATAATGGTAACACCTTTTCTAACTAGCCCATTTATATGATTCCAAAACTCCCTTCTTGTAAGGGGATCTACACCAGAGGTTGGCTCATCGAGAAATAAAATAGAGGGCCTATGCATATTTGCACAAGCAAGACTGAGTCTTT
>CAMDFS010000061.1 GCA_945897715.1 Chlamydia trachomatis | reverse complement strand
TCCTCTAGCTTTTAAAATATAAATTTGGCATCTTTGATCATAGGTTAGGTGATGATAGGTTTTAACCATAAAGTCTCCTTGTGTTTTGGTTGTTAATTTCACAATAGAGATTTTTTCATCACCTGCCTATTCTTTTTTTTAATTCACTTATTGCACTTCAGTTTTGAAAAGGCGTTACACTTTTTCTTTCTCTTATTTATTTTTTCTGCTATCTTTTCTTCTAAAAGCGAAGGTAAATGCTCAAAGATGAAGAAAATATCCATATTAATGTTAATCTTGTGTTCTGCTTGCAGTCTTTTTTCTCCAAAATCACTCCCCCCCCCTTCAAAACCTCTTGTTATTGTAAGTGCGGCCCCTTACATAGAAATCGTGAGGCAAATAGCAGGGGATAAAGTCACTGTCCAATCCATTATTCCTCCTTCTGTAGATCCTCATAATTTTGAGCCCTCACCACGTGATATGGGTCCTTTATTACACACTTCCCTTTGGATTCAAGTCGGCGAGGAGTTTGAGTACCTATTAGAAAAGCGTCTTAAAGAGACAACACCTAATATACGAATCCTCAACCTTCCTTCTGTGACAAAGTCATTAAAATCAGAATGTCATCATCATGGACACTGTCATGTTGATCATAGTGTAGATACACATTATTGGTTGGATCCAATAACAGTTGCTCATCAAGCAAAATCAATCAATGCTGAGCTTGCGTTGATATTACCGGCAGAGGCAAAGTATTTCCAAGATCGCACACTGCAGCTAAAAAGCATGCTCTATGCACTTAATAAAAAGTTGATGCAGCGTCTTTTGCCGTTTAAAGGAGATGCTTACCTCACAACTCATAAGGCTTATGGTTACTTTTGTCATCGCTTCCACCTTACTCAAATCGGTATTGAACCCGATGGTGGTAAAGAAATGCGATCTCAGGACATCCAACATGTAATGGAAGAGGCAAAAGCACACAAAGAAAAGCTCATTGGAGTCTTAATGCAGCCTCAGCATGTCAATAGAGCTGCCGAGACAATCGCTGGAAAATTCAACCTACCCCTTTTCATGGTCAATCCATATGAAGAGAACTATATCGCAACAATAAACGAGCTTGCAGATATCACCGAAGAGTATGGCAATAGAGTATCTCCATAATATTAGGTTCTAAGAGCTTACTCCAAAGCCGCCGAATATAAGAAATCCAGAAACCGCCATCGTTGCAATCGCATAGGAGGAGGACGTCTCATCAGCTAAAGCAGCAACTGCATCACTAAAGCTTTGTACATCTTCATATGTTGCAACTCCACCTGCTGCAATTATACCGGCTAATGCAACCATTGCCGCTAAAGCAATAGCAATAAAGCCAGCAGAAACTGTTCCAATTGTAACAATAGTGACTATTATAAGAACAACAATAAGTATCACAGCTAAAAACCACAGTCCAATAATTTCTAAAGCTTCGTCTACATTCTCTACATAGTCATAAACTGCAACAAATGTTAAGAGAAACTTCTGTAATTCTAAGGCAATTGCATTAATATCAGATTGCTCTAAAAAATTACTCAGCCATAGCAAAAGCTCACACCCTATTTGAATAAAAGTATCCCCATTTACTCCATAAGAAGTATTATTATTCGAGTTCATCATATCCTCAAGGCAACTATTTAATAGTGCACTTTGCGTTGCTGTTAACTTAGCGCCAACTTCGCTTGAAAACTTTGTTGCCCAATCTGAAAGGTAATTCCCAGCAAATGTCAATGTTCCTGTAGATGGATTTGTAAAAAGAAACTCTTGTCCATCATTATGGATAAAAACTTTATAGCTTAAGATCTGTGTTACATTCTGCAAAATGTACGTTTGTAATGTATTTAAAAAGCTTGTTTTTATAGCTAAAAGTTGCTGAGCCAGTGTATTTGCTGGTAAAAAAGGGGTGATTGTTGTTTGAATGCTTAACCATAGATCATAAGCTTCAACAGCCGTCATCCCATCTGATGCGTTGGAAATCAAATTAAAATAACTACTAATTGCACTTTGTATAGAAGAGGACTCATCTGCAGTAAAACTATAGGCACTTGTTATGGAACTTAGGACCGCAGCTTTGTAGGAGGAGGCAAGCGATGGGGTAAATGGCAGATTGGCAACAGTAAAATTAGCACTCACAGAAGAAGTGAGGGTCTTTGCAGCCGATAATGCCATTGTATCTGCATAAGTAGTGGATGTGAAAAAATTATCAGAGATATAAGTACCAATACTTGTTCTTATATCTTCCAAAGCAGCAGAGTTTAGATAGGATGAAAGGTAAGCTAAAGTATCATCACAAGCAGAAATAAATTGAGCTGTAGACATTCCAGAGGTGGAAGTTAACCCACTATTTGTAAAAATAGTATTCATCATACCAGTAATAGATGGTGCTTTTGCCCCTAAATCATACTTCGAAGTGAGCGTTGCTATTAAAGTAGCTGTCCAAGCATCTATTGTATCTTGTGATAAAGTCTTAGTCATATAATTACTATAATTAAGATTAAAATAGAGCTGAAGAGTTGCATCCCACTCATTTTGAAGAATTTCTATATCTGAACTGGGTACTTTTGCAGCAGTTAGTGCTAAATTAATTGATGCTGATAAAGTTGCATAATCACTAGTGCTTAATGTTGTTGTTGACTCAGACATTGTTTTTATTAAACCATTAATTGTTTCAGATATTGAAGATGCTGCAAAAGCTGGGGCCATTGTTGCAAAAAATTGTTTATTCATAGAAACAGACATCTGGGATAACTCGGTTGTTACGTATTCCAAAGATGGCGAATTTGTAAAATTATTAGATTGTAATTCCCCTGAAAGCATCGATAGAATGTCTTCGGTTTGAGAAGAGGTGATCCCTTGGGAATTTAAAATAGCAGCAATACCTGTGGTCATGGTATTTAAATTTTGCATCGTAGGCTTTGCATAGCTATTAAATGTAGTAATTAAATTTTGTGCCTCTGTTACTGGATCTGTATTATTGCTCATAAAACCTCTTTTCTTTCTATCATACAGATCCCAGAGAATATTTGCTTAAGCGACTAATTATAAGTATATTTAAAATAAGATTGCCTTGTAAACGCATTTTTGGTTATAGAGCAATTGTATGAATCGCTATAAAGGACCAATTTTATCTACACTCGTTCTATGCACCCTATTTATGTGCATAAGCTGCCACGGGCAAACTAATAATGATCTCACAATAGATAAGGCTGTGCATATTGCCCTGTTAAATAACGCTTCCCTTCAATTAGAATATAAGCGGATCGGAAGTATCTATGACAAGACAGAATTCTTGCAAAATTCTACTTTTGCAACAGCCTCCGATCCAATGAATTTCAGTTTCATTCAAAACTTTTTAGAGACTCTCTTAATTCCGATGAAAAAAAGAATCTCAGAACAAGAGATACACATCTTAAGAAATGAGATTTTAGGAAAAATGATTGATGTGGTTGCCCGAACAAAGATTGCCTTCCATACCCTTCAAATAAGCACATCTATTCATAAAATACGAGAACAGATCGCCCATTCAAAAGCTCTTGCTTATGAATCAGCAATCTTATTGCGCTGTGCAGGTAATACCACCGAACTTACTATCGCTAGCAAGAAAATGGAACTTGAAAGAGCAAAGCTTGCTGTAACGCAAGCTTTAAATTTCATGAATAATTGCAAAGAAAATGTCGATGACTTAATAGGTCTTTGGGTTAAAGATGGGAGCTGGAGCTATACTACCGAGCTGGAACTTTTTTCTAATACTTTTCTTGATACTTTCCACATCGAAAGAGATTCTATTCAAAATAACCTCGCGCTTCAGAACCGCTTCGAAAAGATAAAACAACGGGCCAAAGAGCTCTCTATTCCCACCACAGACATTTTTTTTGATCTTAGCAGCAACTACCCCGCATTCAATATTGAAAAAATTCATTCCATCAAAGTTAAGTCAGAAATGGCTTATTTGTGGAAGCAATTTACTGCTGAAGTAGTGAATATTCAATCTATTGTTAGCAAAGCCTCTACCACTTATCATCACTTTCATGAGGAATATATGCATGCAAGGGATGAAATTCTCCCTTGTTTAAAAAAAACCTTTGACGATGCTCTCCTTAAACATAACGCTATGCAGCTTGGAGTCTTTGAGCTTTTAAAGGCCAAAGAAACTCTCTTGGAACAGGAAATTATCTGCCTTGAAAAAGAATGTCAATTCTATACACATAAAGTATTTATTCAAGCCTTATCCAAGGGCCGGGTGCTGCCGGAAAAATTTAGATAACTTTATCTTCTTGAATAAAGTGAAACTTTTTCCTATACTCTATGGAAATCACTGGATGAATACCTATGTTTGAACCTGCAGTTGAAATTGAGAACCTACACTTTCGATACGATCGAATAGATGTTTTAAAAGATGTTTCACTTGTCCTAAAAAAAAATAGTTTTACTGTTTTTCTAGGCCCTAATGGGGGCGGCAAGACAACATTAATAAAATGTATTATGGGTATTCAAAAACCCCAAAATGGCTCTATAAAAATTCATGGAACACTTCCAAAAGCTTCCAAGAACCGTTTCGGGTACATTCCCCAGAGATTAGAATTTGATCCCATTTTCCCCATATCCTTATTTGAGTTTGTTCAACAAGGACTCCTATCAGAGCTCCCTTTCTATGGAATGTGGAAAAAAGATTCTTATACGAAAACAGAAGAGATCCTAAAAAAATTTGAGTTAGAAGACCTCAGAAAACGAGCAATTGGCGAATTATCTGGCGGTCAACTCCAGAGAGCAATCATTGCAAGGGCCTTTGTCTCTGATCCAGATATCCTGATCTTTGATGAGCCTTTATCAGGGTTAGACCACAAATCTGCAAAAAACATTATCTCATTAATAGAACAACTACTTGGGAAAAAGACCATTATCTTAATTACACACGTAATCACCCATCTCTTAAAAAAAGCAAACAGCGTCTACTTAGTGGAAAAAACTGTTTGCCCTCTAAAAGATGATGCACTTTGTAAACATATGGAGCTAGGACTCTTTCACACTGAATCGGAGGGTTGCAACCATGAATGATTCTTTTTATTACGCCCTTTCCACCAACCCATTTTTACAAATGGCTTTATTTGCTGGATTGTTAGCCTCTTTAGGGAGCGGGATCATTGGTAGTTATACTGTGGTAAGACGTGTTGTTTTTATCTCTGGAAGTATTGCCCATGCTGTCCTTGGCGGGATAGGAATTGCCCTATACCTTCAATATTATACCCTGAATCCACTCTTCTCTCCCCTCTTTGGAGCGATTGTCTCTGCTTTTTTCTTTGGGTTTATCATCGGATGGATGCATTTAAAGTATAAACAGCGGGTGGACTCCGTAATTGCCGCTATTTGGTCTATTGGGATGGCTGTTGGGGTGATTTTGATCTCTGTTACCCCTGGATCAAACGCAGAACTTATGAACTTTTTATTTGGAAATCTTTTATGGGCAAGCCATAGAGAACTCTTCCTATTACTAATTTTAGATGGTATTATTATCATTTCAAGTATTTTATTACACAAAAGGTTCTTGGCCATTTGTTTTGATGAAGTGAATGCATACCTTCAAAAACAACCTGTTGTATTCCTTTACTTTTTTCTATTGTCTCTAATTTGTCTAACAATTGTTATTTTAATCCAGGTAATTGGTGCTATTTTAGTGATCTCAATGCTCTGTTTACCTGCTGCAATTGCTAACATTTTCACCAGATCTCTTTCAAAAATGATTTACCTTGCAATAGGACTATCTTGCATCATGTCCATAATAGGAACATATCTATCTTACCTCTTTAATTGGCCTATTGGAGCCACAATTGCCTTGATAACCACATGCTTTTATTTTTTATCTTTACCAGTAAAGAAGCTTCTGGTATCATTTCCTGAAAAATAACCAAGGATAAACAAATGAAAGCAATTATTAAAACTGGCGGCAAGCAATATGCTGTAAAAGCTGGTGATATTTTAGATGTTGAGCTCCTAGATCATAAAGAGGGCGACAAAATAATTTTTGACTTCGTCCTTCTTATAGACGATGGAAAATCAATTCAAATTGGTGCACCGACAGTAAAAAATGCTGTAGTTGAAGCTGAAATGATGACTGAAATAAAAGATGAAAAATTAATTATATATAAATACACGAGAAGACATAATCATCGAGTAAAAAAAGGTCACAGACAAAAGTTATCTCGAGTAAGAGTACTAGAAATTAAGGGAGCTGCATAATGGCACAAAAGAAAGGACAAGGGGCATCAAGAAACGGAAGAGATTCTAACGCTCATAGACTTGGAGTTAAAAAATCAGGTGGTCAGGAAGTTAGAGCTGGAAATATCATCATTCGTCAAAATGGAACAAAATTCCATCCAGGACTAGGGGTTGGTTTGGGAAGAGATTTCACAATCTTTGCTTTAATTGATGGTAAAGTAACATTTAAGAAAGGCAGAAGGGTTTTTGTTTCAGTTGAAGCTGTAGCGTAAATTTTTTATAGATGTAATTATTTAAAGACGCAAGGGTAGAGACAGGTATGTTTACAGATTTTATCAAAGTTAAGTGTATATCCGGCAAAGGCGGCAATGGTATAATTGCTTGGAAACGAGCAAAATATATTCCAAAAGGCGGCCCTTGCGGTGGTAACGGCGGGAAAGGTGGCTCTGTAAAGCTTGTTGTTTCAGAAAATCTTCATTGTCTTGATCATCTCCGAGGAAAAAAGCATGTTATGGCGGAAAAAGGCGCTGATGGGGCCTCTAATAACAAAACTGGAAAAAGTGGTAAAGATCATGCAATTGCAGTTCCCCCAGGAACAATTGTAATTGATACTGAAACAGGAGAAGTTTTAGCCGACCTTACAGAGCCAGGGGTAACTCTTCAGCTTGTTGAAGGTGGAATAGGGGGCCTTGGTAACACTACTTTTAAGAGCGCTACCAATAGAACTCCTAGACAATGTACTCCAGGGTATGTTGGAACTGAAATGAGCATCTCATTAGAGCTGAAAATGATTGCCGATGTAGGATTTGTAGGTCTTCCTAATGCAGGAAAATCTACTTTAATGAAGGCTCTTACTGCAACAGATGTGAAAATTGGAAATTATCCCTTTACCACTCTTAAACCGAATTTATCCTTTCTTGAGTATGATGACTATTCACGTGTATACATTGCTGACATTCCAGGAATTATCAAGGATGCTCACAAAGATCGAGGCCTTGGTCTTGCCTTTCTAAAGCATATTGAGAGAAGCAAAGCTTTAGTATTTATTATCGACGTAGCGCCACTTGGTGAAATTTCTGATCCTATCGAAGATTACAAAATCTTAAAAAATGAGCTTCTTGAGCATAACGCAAAACTTTTAGAGCGCCCTTCAATTATTGTTCTCAATAAGTTTGAACTAGAGGGTTCTGAAACCTACATCAAAGCTTTTAAAGAAGCCTTTGCTGAGGAGAAAGCGGAAATTATCACAATTTCTGCAAAAGAACATATCAACATCGAGGCACTTTCTTTAAAGATAAAGGCTCTTGCACAAATTGATGGCAAGCGATACGACTAAACAAGTGTCTTAGATCTTAAGGCTTACCCCTAAAGAGAGGCGTATATCGACGCCGCCGTTTATTGGAAAGAAACCACAATTTGAGTAGTGATATTGTTTGATAAAAAATTCCAAGTCAGGAAATCTACTTAAAGAGACGCCGACGCCAAACTGATTTTGGAATACAAACTGATTTGTCCATTTAGT
>CAMDFS010000060.1 GCA_945897715.1 Chlamydia trachomatis | reverse complement strand
AGAAAGGTTTTAGGCTTTGCAACACCACAAGAAACATTTGATAAGTTATCCTCTCAGATGTTATCATTGGAGGTACGATAGATAACACAGATTTTTATGTCATTTTTCGTGCACTTCAGACTTCAAAGGGCCGTACTGGAAGAGATTTATCGACCTTCTAAAAGCTTTGTGACGGTAGAGGAGGGGGCAACCCCCTTTTTAAATTCTAGCGCTTTGCCCGCCTGTTCTCCTAATGAGGATGCTAAAGGGTCGTGTTTACGAAAATATTTTGATTGAGAAAGGTGCGGGTAGATTAGGGATTTTGCAAGAGTAAGTGTGTTTTCAATATTCATTAAAGCAGTTGTAGTTTCGATATTATGCTCATTGTTAAGATCCTCAATTTTTTGACAATATCCTTTTGCAATACCATCAAAAAATGAATTTTTAGCAGAGATCCCTTTTAAGCCAGAGCTCCCCCAAAGTCTATCTAGTTCAACATCAAGAATGTTTGCAATATACTCAGCAATCTCAATATTTACAGCAGTTCCAATAATTTCAAGATAGAGATGATCTCTACTATAAGAATATACAGTGCTCACAAAAAAAGTTTTTAAAATGTGACCACAGCTTTGTATCTTTGCGTTCATTTTCTTTTGTTTGAAAAGACGCTTTAAAATTATTTCACCTTCAGTAGAAAAAGATTCGGAAATATTATGTTTTAGGAGAAGTTCTCTGGATTTAAGGATTGCAAGGCTTGATTCGTGGAGATTACTGCTCGATCCAAGAGATATGAGTTTTTCAATTTTTCTAGCTATAGAGCTTTTCTCTACAAGGGGAGTCTCTTCTAAAAAAGTGGTAGCTTCATAGACTTCTTTTCCCCAATTCAGCTCTTTACAAATAGATTTAAATTCAGGACCATGTGGGTAAAATCCTTCTCGATACTTTATAAAAGTTAGGTAGTGAGCTATTTCATGTCTAATAAGGTTTGTCAGCAACTCCTTGGAATAATACATAACAGATTGATGAAATCCAAGCTCTAGAAAATCGGCATCAAAATACCCAAGCTTACCTTTTGTGTTAAAAATAACTATTTTTAACGGAAAAGAAAACCGTTGGCTTTTATCATAGAAACGATCTCCGTGAACTTTTAGTCCAACTTCCTCTATAAGAATTTTTTTTACAGTGAAATGAATTTGCTTAACAAATTCTACTATTTTTTCAGAATATACATACATCATTGATATTCTACTTAAAGGGGAAATTAAGTTAAAGAATAATTAGAAACTGCTCAAAAACTTGAGGTAAGCTGCTTTATGGCGAGCTTTTTTTTGAGTGAATTAAGATCAGTTCTGACAGTCTGGGAATTTCAAGCAGTCCATTTACTCTGTCCTTTAGGTAATCCAATAGAACACCTAAGATATAGTTTGATTTAAAATCTTATATTAATTCATAATCATTATATGAGGTCTTTTATGGAAATTAACAAAAGTGCTATAATTTCAGCAACTGTTTGTGAAATTTCAAAAAATGAATATACTTTCTCTTTAATAGAAAAAGTCCAGATTGCAATTCTAATAATTAGTGCACTCGGGATTGTTGTTTCCTTAATCACTTATTGTGTAAAGCATCTCCAGCTAAAAAATCAAGAATTTAAAGTGCTAGTAATGGATTAATATGTGGGGGTGATGGGGATTATTCAAAACAAGCAAAAGTATGTAAGATGCTTCAATCTGCCGGTTATATTTGTAAAATTTTGTATTCTGTAGACACTGAGAAAAAAAAATTTCTAAATTATATTTCAATTGAGAGTCTTCTTGAAAACAAGGGGGGGAATGTCCTTACCTTTCATCCAGATTTAGTGATTTTTACCCCGGTAATGGAATCCTCACAATCTTTGTATGCTGAAAATTTAAATAGACCTGTCTTAGGTATTCATGAGTATGGAGGTAAGTTTCTCTTTCCTATAGAAAATTGCAAAAATGTCGAGTTCGTAGGATCAGGAATGGAGGGATTAGGGATTATTCTAGAGTCCCCGTATAAGAAAACCTATGCAGACCCTAAAGAACATCTAACAAATCTTCCAAAAATTTATCAAACAGCAATTTACGGAGAAGATTTTGAAACCTTCAGAGGCGAAAACGATTTCTTCTTTGGATATGCATCCAATCCAATGAATTTAGTATGCTTTATGATGGGTGTTGTGCATCAAAGATTGGAAGAAGTTACACAAAAAAAACTATCGTTCTTCTTTATGGGGGGGTATGAATTTTTTCCTGGCTGTGACAAGCCGTCCAATCAAGAAGCTTTTAAACAAGAATTTTATCACCATTATCCTCACTTAAATGTAAAATCGATATTGGTAAAAAAAATTGATGAGAAAACTGGCAAAATAGGATCCTATAGAATTCTATTTGAGAAAAATTCAAAGGGATAGAAATAGACATGATATCAGCTCGTATTGAAAATAAAGATGTCTACCCACTGATTCATGCAGCAGAAGAAACCTATTCTACAGGAGATGAATCATTAGCAGAGGTGTATTCTTGCAAAAAAGTTCCCCTATTATATGAAAGTTTGTACCATAAAATGCGCCTTCGTAAAATGCAGTTAAGTGATATCTTTGATGCTTACGGAAAATATGCCTGTTTTGAAAAAAATGTTGTGAATATGAACAATAAGGTTGAGGACTATCTGCAAATCAGTGCCTTGTTAACCGCAAAAAAAGATCCAAAAGTTCAAAAGAGTTTAGCAACTCATTTAACTAAAGTTTATAAAAATTGGAACTTTAAAGAGAACCTTCTCAAGAGGGTTAAAAAATATACAAGAGAAGCTTTGCCAAGAAAAAAAGAGCTTCTTATTATTGAGAATGATTTTAGAATTTGGCCAATTGGCAAAAAATTTTACTGCCCTTTGCATTTGTTTCAATTGGCCAATATTGATATTGATGGTAAAGTTAACGAAAAAACTGATAATAGTAATCGAGAAATATATGAGCAATGGAAAGCATATACTTTTAAATATGAACGATTTGACGATGGATATCTTTTAGAAATAACACTCTGATTTTAATTGGAATTGCAATCACTGCTGGTTATAAAATTTTTGTATTGGAGGTGTGCTTTATAGAGAAGTTTTTAACTAAAAATTCTTCTAAAGAGCGGGTGTCTTTAGCAAAATTTCTAATCCCTTCAGAGAGCTTTTCAGTAGCCATTGCATCCTCATTCATATCCCATCTAAATTTCTTCTCATCCACATGAACCTTTTCCCCACCTTTTTTCTGAGCATCTTCTAAAGAGAGCATTTTAGGAACCTCTCCTTCGCTATTTGCAAGCTTCTCTAGAAGATCAGGGGAAATTGTCAATAAATCACATCCACAAAGTGCTGTAATTTCATCAGTATTTCGAAATGAGGCCCCCATAATTTCTGTGGGATGCCTATGTTTTTTGTAGTAATGGTATATCTCTGTAACGCTTAAGACTCCCTTATCCTCGGCTGCAGGGATATTATCCCTCCCTTCGGCTTTTTTCTGGAAATCCATGATTCTACCTACAAAAGGGGAGACAAGAGTGGCTTTTGCCTCTGCTGCTGCAATTGCTTGGGAAATATTAAACATCAAAGTCATATTACAATGAATACCTTCTTGCTCCAGCTCCCTACAAGCCTCAATACCTTCCCAGGTAGAAGCTAGTTTAATTAAAATGCGCTCTCTAGAAATTCCAGCCTCTTCATACATCGCAATATAGCTGCGAGCAAGTCTTAAGCTTTTTTCCTTATCAAAGGAGAATCTTGCATCCACCTCAGTAGAAACTCTTCCAGGAACTACTTTTAAAATCTCTAACCCAAAGTTTACAAATATTTTATGCACAACAAGATCAAGGAGCGATCCAGAGGAAGCTCTTTCACCTGCCCACTGTATTGCCTCCTCGATTAAATGTTTATATCGCTCATCCTTAGCAGATTTCAAAATAAGAGAGGGGTTGGTGGTGGCATCTTTAGGCTGGTATTTTGCTATCGCCTCAAAATCTCCAGTGTCGGCAACAACAATTGTATGTTTTTTTAATTGTACTAATTTACTCTTCATTCCAACCTTCCTTTACATTATATTATAACTTTGTCTTTATACTTTATTCCCAGTAATATTTTTTACAATGACCATTCCGACCGTAAACATTGTAATGTTAAAGAGAAACAGATACATACTGGCATATTTAGGCCCTTTTTTTTCTTCTTTTTTGTTTTGATTTAAGTCTATCAACGCCGATGGGGATGGTAGTGGTGCATCCTGCTCTTCAAGAATTTCTTTTTTTTGATTAGAGGGCTCATTAGTATTTACATCAGCACATAGGGTACTTGTAGTAAAGACTAAAAGGAGAAGGTATTTTGCTATGGTAGGTAAAAAACTCATATTTCAAACTATAATCTATACCTTTGTCTTTGACAAGAAAAAAGCATTTCACTATTACCAAGTTGAGGGCATCTACTTTATGAAAAAACTTCTATATTTGACTTTTGTTATAGGCAATTTGATGTATACATCTCAAGTACAGGCTAATACTTCATTTTTATCTGATGTTGCCTATGAAGAAGAGTATCATTGGCGGGCAACAGATACAAATCAGAAAAAACAGGCTATAGGGATGGTAATCTCTGGGGTCTTCCTCTTTATTGCAATAGGTCTTATCTCAGCTTTTATCCCCACATGTGCCGGGGATACACAACCTTTTACTGACCCAGTTCCAGGAAATACTCTTTTAGATTAAAAATAGAGGGCAGATTTCTTCATTGCTTTTTAGTAAGTGCTATGTTACCTTGTAATTGCTCTTAGAGTGACACAATAATAAAAGATTAAGGATGAATACTTATGGCATTAGATGAAGCAGCAGATAAAGTAAAACAGATAAGTGATATCCTTTATAAAGAGACTGTTCTACCTGCTAAAGAAGAGAGTAAAAAAATCATCAAAGAGGCAGAGGCACTTGCTGCAGAGATTATTCATAAAGCAAAGGAAGAAGCTAGTAGCATATTAAGAACGGGCGCTTCTCAAATCCATGAAGAGAGAAGAGTCTATGAAGCTTCACTTGAACAGGCAATAAAGCAAGCTCTTGCAACAATAAAAAATGATGTGATGAATCTTTTTAAAGAGGATTTACTTACCAACTTACAGCATACTTTAAATGAAAAGAAAGTCCTTCACGACCTTCTTCAAACATTGATAGATGGGATTAAAAAAGAAGGGATTAAATCAGACTTAACTCTATGTGTAGCAAAAGGTGTAGACTTTGATGCATTAAGTAAAGGGGTGATTTCATCTGTAGAAAAAAGATTAGAAAAGGGAGAGATAGAAATTTCTTCTGGAATAGCTCTCTTAGTTAAAGATAGAAAATTAACACTAAAAATCACTGATAAGACATGTAGCGAATTACTCGCTGATAGATTACCTGGAGTTTTAAGAAGCAAGGTGTTTGTGTAATTTATGAGTTTATTATTTGCATACTCTAGCTTACCACCCCCAGATTTTCATAGTCCATCTCCTATTACGCTCGAAAAATTTTATGAATTATTAGATCTAAGTCTTACAGAGAGCATGATGAAAAAGCTAGCCTCTTTACGACAATTGATTGATATTAAAAATATATTTTCTTTTGAAACGGGTGTGATGTTCGACCCAAAAGGGAATTTTCAGGAAAGTGGATTACGTCAGTGTTTGTTAAACAACGAGGATTTGCCGAACTATATTTTGGATTTCCTCGAGCAACATAGCGGGAAAGAGGATTTAGTAAAGCATTTTCCACAACTCTACACCATGTTTTTTAGAGAGGAGATTACAAGAGGTGGGGTAGCGGGGGAATTTCTAACTTTTGAGAGAAATTTAATTCTGATTTTATTTGGATTCACAGGAAAGAGACTTGGAATTGATATAGAAAAATATTTGCAATACGAGGACCTGACAGATCCTCTTGTAACATATGTGCTGCTACAGAAAAAAAGTACAGGTCCATTTATTTTTCCTTATGAGTATAAAGATTTAGAGGATAGAATCAATCAAACTGGCGCAGACCCTATGAAACAGTATATAAGCATTGCTGCCTATCGATTTAACCATTATAAGGCAATTTTTGAAGACAATGCATGCTCTTTTAAGGCGATATGTGCTTACATGATGTGTTTGTGGGTGTTAGATGAAAAAGCAGCGATGGATGAAAAACTAGGGCGAAAAGTTTTAATAGAAATAGTGGAGAGTGAAAATGAGTAAAACTACTGGCAAGGTAATTTTTGTCCTTGGAAATTTAATAAAAGTGAAGTTTGATAACGAACTAACTCAAGGTGAGATTGGGTATGTGCAAGTTGGAGAGGCTTTGCTGAAAGCTGAGGTGATAGCAATTAGCGGTAAAGAAGCGAAACTTCAGGTCTTTGAAGATACCCGAGGGATTAAGTATTTGCAAGATGTGGTCTTTACAAAGGAATTATTAGAGATCGAACTTGGACCAGGATTGCTCGGAGAAATTTTCGATGGATTGCAAAATCCCCTAGAAAAAATTGCCGATGTTTCTGGATTATACCTTGAAAGGGGTGTCTATATTGAAGCATTAGATAGAGTGAAGCGTTGGCCGTTCACCCCACGGGCAGTTGTTGGAGAAATAGTCTCTCGAGGGAGCCTTTTAGGGACTGTTCCTGAGTCGCATTTCACCCACCAGATCTTCTTGCCGTTTGCAATGTATGGAGAATACAAAGTGGAGTGGGTAGCACAAGCTGGGTCATATTCTGTAGATACAGAAATTGCCCGAGTACGAGATAGTGAAGGAAAGATCCTCTCCCTTTCAATGCTGCAGAAATGGCCTGTGAAATTCCCTCTAATTGAGGGAAAAAAGTTAACGCCTAAAGAGATGATCTGCACAGGGCAGCGCGTTATTGATACAATGACTCCTTTAATGAAAGGGGGAACAGCCTGTTCACCTGGACCATTTGGGGCCGGAAAAACTGTTCTTCAGCAGGGGATCTCAAAATATTCAAACGTCGACATTGTGATTTTAGCTGCCTGTGGTGAAAGAGCTGGGGAGGTGGTAGAAACATTAAAGACTTTCCCTAAATTAAATGATGTACATACTGGAAGACCTTTGATGGATAGAACATGTATTATTTGTAATACATCTTCAATGCCTGTTGCTGCTCGTGAAGCTTCTGTATATGTTGGAATGACAATTGCTGAGTATTATCGTCAGATGGGGCTTGATGTCCTTCTTCTTGCTGACTCCACATCAAGATGGGCTCAAGCCATGCGTGAAATGTCAGGGCGCCTTGAAGAGATTCCCGGAGAAGAGGCATTCCCCGCATACCTTGCATCAAGAATTGCTTCATTTTATGAAAGGGCTGGCGTCTTACAGACAAAAGAGAGTGGGTGCGGATCAGTTTCTGTATTAGGGGCAGTTTCTCCTGCAGGTGGTAATATCAATAGTGACCCTGTATCACAAGAGACTCTAAAATTTGTGGGTGTCTTTTTATGCCTATCTAGAGAGTTATCAGATGCACGGAAATACCCAGCTATTGATTCCATCCAATCTTGGTCAAAGTATTCTGAAAGGGTAAGTAATACAATGAAAAAGCAATTCCCTCTTTGGGGTGACTGGGTTGTGAAGGCTCGCAAGATGATGATATATGGTGATGAAATTGGCCGTCGTATGGAAGTTGTTGGAAAAGAAGGTACAAATATGGAGGATTATTTAATCTATCTAAAAGCTGAGCTTTTTTCTTTTTCTTACTTACAGCAAAATGCCTTTGATAAAGAAGACGTCTATTGCAGTTTAGATCAGCAACAAGAGCAATTTC
>CAMDFS010000059.1 GCA_945897715.1 Chlamydia trachomatis | reverse complement strand
CAAGGTTTTTTGCAAGTTGTTTAGCATCAGCAGTTTGTTCATCAGTAGTAGTGTTGCATGGAAGGTGCAACCCTAGAACATTTTCTTTTCCTAATGCCTTTACAGCAATTGTTGCAACAATTGCAGAATCTACACCGCCAGTGATTCCCACTACAGCTTTTGTGTTTTTGGATTTTGTAAAATAGTCTTTTACCCCAAGAACTAGCGCCTCATGCATATCTGACATTATGCCATGCTCAAACAAGACTACTGGAGTTTCAACTTCAGTATCAATTTCTACGAAATCTTCTACAAATCCTTTGGCTATTTTGCGAATTCCGCCATCTTTATCGAGGTAGAGGCTATAGCCATCACAGATGACAGTACCGTTGGCACCCACTTGACAAACATAGACCACAGGACATGAGAGAGTTTTTGTAGCAGCTCTGCATACCTCTACCCTTATATCACCCTTTGCTGACTGAAATGGTGAAGCGGTTAAATTAAAGAGGATATCAGGTTTATAAGGAATAAGTTCTTTAATTGGATCTAAAAGATAGGATGTTCCAGAAATTTCTTTGCCAGCGTTTTGCCACATATCCTCACAAATGACTATCCCTACACGCTTTCCAGCAATATTCCATACATGGACATTTTTTCCCCGAGCAAAATATCTTCTCTCGTTAAATACATCATAGGTTGGCAAAAGCCACTTATCATAAAAACCGACTAAGACGCCGTCATCAATGATTGCTGCGCTATTTAAGAGGCTTTTCTCCTCATAGGTGGGGTTTCTTCTGACTAAGCCAACAACTACTGCAATTCCAGTAGAAGCGCGAACCACCCTGTCGAGTTGATTTTCCATTTCGGTAATAAAGTTATCGTGTAAGACAAGGTCATCTGGGGCATATCCGCAAATAGTCATCTCAGGGAAGAGAATACAATCTACCTGTTTTTGTTTTCCTAACTCTATTGCTTTGAGAATTTTATCCGTATTACCAACAAGATCGCCAATGATTGGATTTAATTGTGCCATTAATATCTTCATAGTCAGTCATTTACCTTTCATACACCCTTCGCTATTCATAAGGTTGCTTATTTTATAAATAAGGTCAAGAAAACTAATCCAAAGCATCCACGAATTTATATGCAAATTCTTGCATCCTAGATGGTTGTTTATTTATCCTCACAAATAAGTGAGGGATAATATTAGTAATTTCAAATGATCGAAAATAGGCCGGGACATCCTTTAATCTTTTTCTATCTCCGACAAATTGAGCAAACACCCCAATAATCTCCATTAAGTCCTCGGAGCGATCAATTCTTAAAAGGTCTATGATATGTGTTGCATGACGCAATGACACAAAAGGATTGTAATCTTCAAAATGTTGATCAGTGGCAAAATGGCTAGCTATCTGGGAAGATCTATCTAAAAAAATAAAAAAGATTTTTCTAATCATTTCCCATTCATGAGGAGCCTCTTCATCGATTCTTCTATTCAACAAGCAAAATAAACGCTTATTAATATTTCTAAAGATTTTCCCACGTTGTTCCTCAGTGATTTCATCTGCCTTTAAATTCTCTACACATACTCGTAGTGGGATTATTCGCCCTTCTTCCAGTTGCGCATTAATTACACACCTTTTAAACTCACTGCTTAATTCTTGCATTCTTAAAATATTATCCATTGGATCTTTTTTAATTTGGTAATAGAACTTTTCATCGGGTAATTGAGCCAATTTATTAGCTAGCGCTGTTAATACTAAATCCATGTATATTAAACCTCTTTTCGGAATAATGATAACATAAGAATAAATTAAATGCTCTCTTTAGTTGCCAAAGTCATCTAATACGATGTCGGAAGAATCTACTCCATACTCATAAAGCAATTTTAGAGCGGTTTTGTTATGCATAGGCGGTCCGCAAACATAGTAAAGGAGATCTTCTGGGGCATCTAGTTTGCAAAGCTGCCCTTTTTCAAAAGCTATGCAGGCAAATCCTGTTTTTAAGGGATCTTTTAGAGGCCATCCCGCATCAATATCCTTAGCTTCAGGTTCAGACAAAACTAATTTGTAGGAGAAGTTTTTAAACTCTGAAGCTAATTTTTCAAACTCTTCTTGATAAATATTTTCTTTCAAGCTTCTTGCCCCATACCAAAGGGTAACTTTTCGTGTTGTCTTTTTATTGTAGAACAAATCGAAAATATGGGAGCGGGCAAATGAGGCCCCGGCACCCCCAATTAAAAACACAAGCTCTCTGTTGTCCTCTTTCATATGAGACTCCCCATAAGGACCAGAGAGTTTGATCGTATCCCCCTCTTTTAGGGAAAAAAGATAAGAGGACCCCACCCCCCAAGGAATTTGTCCCTTTACACGATGATTTTTTATGGGCGGTGTAGCAATTCTTACTGTAAATTTTAATACTTTTCCCTCAAGAGGATAGGAGGCCATCGAATAGGCCCGATTTTCCCCCTCATCAGAATATTTGATCTGATGAGAAAACAGATCGTAAAGATGCCAGTCTCTTTGATAGATTTCATCCATTGTCTCTTTCCAATGCTTGGCATGAGTCTCATAGGGAGGGATCACAATTTGCATATAATCCCCTGGTAAATACTTTATTTGCCCTTCAAGAAGTTCTACACAGAGCTCTTTAATGAAAGTAGAAACATTTCGGTTAGAGAGGACCTTTGCTTCAAATGTAGCCGCATTGATGGAGGAGGAAGAAAGCTCTACCTTCACTGATTTTTTTAGTTTACATTGACAAGAGAGTCGCCACCCCTCTTTAATTTGCTTTGAACCAAAGACCATTGTCTCCACATCACAAGGATCTCCTCCTCCTTCAAGCACTTTTACTTTGCATTGGTGACAAGTGGCTTTTCCTCCACATGGTGATGGGACACGATAGCCTAAATGAAGGAGATTTTCCAATAACGTTGCACCAAAGATTCCCTTGACCTCTTTTTCTTCATTAATGAGAATGGAACAATCTAAAGTGGGACTAAGGAATCGCTTCACTGTTAAAATACAGAGTGTTAAGAGCATTCCTACCATCGTCAGTAGGATGATTGGCACTAAAATCCCAAAAATTGTCATACACAGCACTTTCTTTATCTTTTCTTTACAATCATGATTTTGGGATTTCTTGTCGATTGTTTTTGAAAAAAGAAAGGCTTCTTAATGCATTTGCTCGATCTAAACTACTGAGAACAACCTTAGAGAATATGGCGCATTAGGATTATTAGGAAATTGAAGAAGTATTGAATTTTCTCCATCCTCACCTATTGTTGCTTCGATATTTCCAACGTATTTAAAAACTTCAACATCTAAATCCTTTTTAGAGGAAGTTTTCTTTTGCATAGAGGCAGTTTTATCTTTCCCTCCTTCTATGAACTCTTTCATTTTTAAATCATCTAATTCTACAAATTGCATGTGCATGACGTTTAGTTTGTGTTGTCCGATTTGGTCTAGTCCGAATTGAATTTTTCCGAATTGAAATGCAGATTCAGAAGTATTCTGAAAACCTACTACTATAAATGGACTGGTTGAGTCCGACCATTTCACAAATTTTTCAATAAGGACGGAATGTCTCAGAACTTGCACCAGTCCTGGAAAAGTGTGATACTTCATTTGCGTCATAATTTGTTCGGACGAAGCTGTCTTATAGCCTTTCCAATCTTGAACATCTTTATGAGTTAAGTTAGGGTTATGCCATCTTCTCACCCTTTGGGCAATGCTTACCTCTATATCTTGAGGATGTGTTCCACTGAAAACACTATTAACAAACACTTTGAATTCATCTTCTCGTACGGGTAGTTGTTGAACAGCAATTTGGACCGATGCTCCCCCTTCTTCCATCATTTTAGGAGCTTTCAATACCCTATTTTTTTTTGAAATAGGTTTTTTGCTCTTTTGATTTGAACTTTTCTTCCCACCTCCAGTTTTTTCTATAACAGCTGTAGAATGTTCACTAGAAAGACTCTCAAATTCTGCTAAAAAAGCTAATTCTCTTACCATTTGTGCTTCATCCCCCTCTTGACGGCCAATCCCAAGAAATGTTGCAACCGATGGATTAGATGTATTATTCAGCAATGACTTAAATGTTCTATAATGACCTTCTAAGTTCCCAATATCTTCGAGTGTTTGAACCATTAGTGAAGTGTTCCTAGAAACGTTTTTCAATCGTTTGGTAATACTCTCTATCATACCTACTACATTTGCACTATTTCTTTTAGATTCAGCAAGAGAAGGAGTCATACAAAAATCAGACAAAGCTTCTGTTAGTTTAATAACAGTATCTAATTTTTTAAGCATAGCTGTTCTAAATAGTTCCTCTGATGAACACGAGGAACGGTCAGTTCGAGGCTGAGCAGTGCTAATTGCAGCACCATTGCCAGCAGAAACAGTTCCTATCATTGTTGCACTTACTGAAGAAGAAGCCGCTGCAGCTCCCCCAATAATAGGAGCCGCAACAGAAGTTGTCGTAGTAGTTTGGGGATCGGCAGACATATCGTTGCTAATAGGTGATTGATCCTCAGCTCTAACTGACGAAATTTGCACAGTATTTATTAATCCTGCTGACATATTAACCTCTTTTTTTATAATTATAGCATTAATTATATAGTTTTACTTAATTACAGAAAAGACCTAAACTAAAATTTAATTGTTAACTCATTTACGATCAATGACATAAAAGCTTTGCTTTACAACATTTGACCTTAAAAAGGGGACATTTTTATTCAAAGCTTTACGCATTAAATACTTGAAGTTTAATACTGAGTATTCCATAGTTATTGAATAACATGGATCTTATTATGGAAAATATAAATAGACAATCGCTAGATAATCTTGAATTTTTTTTTAATATAAAAAAAGGCAAGGATGATAATGAAATGTCTTGTTGCGACACAACTTGGAAAATCGTTGGTTTTATTGCATTAACTTTTATTTCCCTTCTTATGTACATTATATACTCTATTTTAAAAGCAAAGATGATAACAAAACCTACTTCAGAATTAACTAAGCTCGCAGAACCTGAACCAGAAGCACAACCTGAACCAGAAGCACAACCTCAACCAGAAGCACAACCTGAACCAGAAGCACAACCTGAACCAGAAGCACAAGCAGAAGAAACTACATCACCAAATATTGCTCTTCGAATTACTGCTGCAGCTGTTAACACATTACAAGAAACAGCAGGTAGTATTTTCAACTTTTTTAGAGCTAATCCAAATTCTAGTGAAGCTCCTCAAGAAGGCGGCGGCGAAAAACCAGCAGTATCTCTTTCCGAGCAAAAAAATCTTTCGACTATGTCAGATAAAGATTTTTATACTTTATTGTCCACACTGACTCGTTCTGAAATTACCCTTGAATTATACCCTGTTTTAACGACAGATGAGGCTAAGCACAATTTTAGTGGCACCTTTTGCAGGAAAGCAACCGCTATCAAAGTAAGGATTAAAGGCGAAGCTGTGTATTTACATGGTAATACTATTGGGGATTATCCTGATAATTGCATTTGGATAGACACTCAAAATCAAAACACACTGCTCCAATCTCTTCATTTTGCTAAGCGCTCCATTGCGATGCAAGCTCCTTGGCTTTCTAGGGAATTATATTTACCTTACTTCCTCCAATCAAATGCCCATGTAATCGTAGATTTGACTAGTGATGATGAATGCTTAGAAAATGCATATGGAGCAACGGAGTGTTACCCTTCTGACAAAGATGCTCAAATTGAAGAGCCTGATAAAATTAGTATGGCTGTTACTTGCTCCTTTTGTGAAAAAACAGATGCAGCTTGTATTTATAACTACCAAATTATAGATGGGAATCACGTAAAAGAGATGAAGCGAATCCAATGTCCTAATTGGCCAGATCATGGAGCTATCAAATCAAAAACTCTTTTTGAATTAATTAAAACATTAGAAGCGCATTTATCAAATCCAGACGCCCCTATCATTGTACACTGTAAAGCAGGTGTTGGAAGAACAGGAACCTTTATTGTTGCCCGTGAACTCTATCACGCCTTTGTTACTGGCTCTCTAACTTTAGAAAACCTTGATGAAATGATCTTTCGTCTTATTTTACAAGGTAGAAGAGAAAGAGGCCCTGATTTTGTTCAAAGTACTAAGCAAGCTGAAAGCTTGCGTGAATTTGGCAGATATTTACTAAGTTAAATCGTAATTATTCAGATATCCCCTTCCTTTGTCGGAGGGCATCTGAATAGTTACCTTTTTTTTATCATTCTTATCATTCTTATCATTCTTATCATTCTTATCATTTCTCTGTCCGATGGGATACAAAATTCTACTATATAATAAATACTCAGATTGGCTATAATCTTTTGCTATGAAAACAAAACATGAACATTGGTCATCGAAAATTGGATTTATCCTGGCAACAGCAGGAGCTGCTGTAGGCCTTGGGTCATTATGGAAATTCCCTTATGTTGCGGGTGTAAATGGAGGGGGCGCGTTTGTCCTTTTGTATATTCTTTTTACCTTTACAATTGGACTCCCTGTTTTTATGGCGGAGTTAATTATTGGGCGTAAAACACAGAAAAGCTCTGTTCTTGCATTTCCATCTCTTCGAAAAAATGGAGAAAATTGGAGAGGTCTTGGATGGATGAATTTTATGACTACTTTGATCATCCTCTCTTACTATTCTGTTATTGCAGGATGGGTGTTAAGTTATGTTTTTATGTCTTTAAATAAATTTTCAGATGGCAAGACGCCTGCTCAAATCCAAGAATCCTTTACACTTTTATCCACATCTTTAGGAATCTCTTTACTCTGGTTTGGTCTATACTTGTTGCTTAATTTGGGGATTATTCTTAGTGGGGTGAAAAAAGGGATCGAGCATTTTTCAAAAATCATGATGCCGGCGCTATTTATTATTTTACTAGGGCTTTTTTTCTATGCAATGACCTTGAAAGGGTTTGGGCAAGCAGTAAGCTTTGTCTTTGCCCCTAAATTTTCAGAACTCACCTCTCAAGGTTTTTTAAGTGCCCTTGGAATGGCATTTTTTACATTAAGTGTTGGGCTCGGAATTAATATCACTTACGGCAGTTACATGCACAAAGGGGAAAACATCCCCAATAATAGCCTTATCATTACCGCAATGACTGTATGTGTATCTATTCTAGCAGCATTAGTTATTTTTCCCATTGTTTTTACCTTCGGATTTGCTCCACAGGGAGGTCCTGGGTTGATTTTTCAGACCCTTCCGGTGGTATTTGCACAGCTTCCAGCAGGAGTTCTTCTATCGACAGTATTTTTTATTTTAGTCCTTTTTGCAGCATTGACCTCTACCATAGCGTTACTTGAGGTGCTTGTTGCAAACGTTGTAGAAAATTTCAACATATCAAGAACAAAAGCTGCTGTAATCATCACTGTTGTAGTATTTATCCTTGGAATTCCTAGTGCATCTGTTGGTGCTGGAAGTCTTTTCTCTTCCTGGGAGAGTATTTACAGTAAAAACTTCTTCGATACAGTCGATTACATCTCATCAAACTGGTTAATGCCAGTCTCTGCACTATTCACAGCGATTTTTATTGGATGGTTTACAAAAGAAGAAGAGATCAAAAATGAATTTAGACTAGGGACGTCCCTTGGATGGATCGTTTCCCCATGGTTTTTTATGGTAAAATTTGTAGCTCCACTGCTTGTCATAATCATTATTCTACAAGAAGCTGGACTTATCAAAATATAAGGAGATCAAATGACACAAGGTAAACTTAAAATAAACAGTGAAAATATTATGCCCATCATCAAAAAGTGGCTATATTCAGACAAAGACATTTTTTTACGTGAGCTTGTTTCCAATGCAACAGATGCAACCACCAAGCTAAAAATTCTAGCAGAAAAAGGGGAAGCCCTCCTCTCAGCTGAACTAGCAGATTTTGCAATCACTGTTTCTTTAGATAAGGAAAATAAACTTCTTACCATTTC
>CAMDFS010000058.1 GCA_945897715.1 Chlamydia trachomatis | reverse complement strand
ACCATGCCTTTATACCTTATTACCTATCTTTGTTATTTAAGTGCTGTAAAAATTAGAGATAAAATTTCTACCTCTGCAGATATTTCCATGAATAATGAAACAGGGAGTATTTTCTATGGAATAAAATTAATCGCAAATTCAAAGTTACTCAAATTCATCCTATTGATACTTGTTGGAATGCAATTAACTTCTACATTATTAGATTTTCAGTTTTGTACTTTTTTAAGCAAAGAGTTTACCAATCTTGATTTAAGAACACAATTTATGGGAAGGCTCTTTGGAGCGGTAAGTTTTGTAAATATTTTTCTACAATTTTTTGGATGTGCCATCTTACTTAAAACAATAGGTCTTAAGAAAACACATTTACTAATCCCTGCCATCCTACTCATTCAAACGGGGCTGTTTTTTGTAAACCCAACCTTTGGGTTGATTTGCATGACCTTTGGAACGATTAAATCCTTTGATTACTCTATTTTTGGAATTGTAAAGGAGATGCTTTATATACCACTAAATGTAGCGGAAAAGTTCCAAGCAAAAGCAATTATTGATGTATTTGCTTATAGAAGCTCTAAAGCTTTGGGGTCTTTTCTTATTTTAGGATTAGGTTATTTTTCCTCTAAAGATATCACATCACTTATTACACTCTCAATATTATGTATTTTCTTAATTTGGATTTATTCAGTACTCTCTATGAAGGAGTACTTTGCAAATCTAGAAATAGAGAATTTTGCTGAAGTTAAAGGAAAGTAATGCTGAAAAAATGTATGAACAAGATTATTGGTGAATACCGAATATACACTAATGAGGAGAAGTGGTTCATCTTTTTTATGATGATATGTGGTTATGCCATTTCTGCTGAAGCTGCGATCACCCGTTCTGTTTCCACCTCCTTTTTTATTGATGCATACGGCGCTGAAAATTTCCCCTACGCTTGGTTAGCCTCTTTTCCTTTGAATTTTTTAGTTGTCGCTTTTTATAGTAAATTTATACCAAGACTAGGATGTGAAAAAATGATGGGAACAGTGATTACTTTTACTGTCATTTTCAATTTATTTTGTATACTTTTTTTGAAATCCATCTATTGCCTCCCATTTTTCCTTTATCTATGGAAAGATATTTTTATTATGTTCATGTTTCATAATCTTTGGTCAGTGATCCATTCTACCATTCCTATTAAACGGGCAAAATACCTTTATGGTGTTTTCTATGGAATGGGTGGTCTTGGAGCTGTTACTGGAAGTTTAATTCCAGGTTTTTTAGCAGTGATCTTGGGATCTGCCAAGCTTTTAGTGACAACTGTCCCTTTATATTTTATTACCTATCTTTGTTATGTTGCAGCAGTGAAGATTCGTAATAGAATTTCTACATCTGCAGATATTTCTATGAATAATGAGAAGGGAGAGATCTTCTCTGGATTAAAATTGATTGCAAATTCAAGGTTACTTAAATTCATTCTATTGATAGTAGTGGGGATGCAGCTAACTTCTACATTATTAGACTTTCAGTTTTGTACTTTTTTAAACAGAGAGTTTACCAATCTTGATTTAAGAACACAGTTTATGGGAAGACTTTTTGGGGTAGTAAACTCTATCAATATTTTTCTACAATTCTTTGGATGTGCCATCTTGCTTAAAGCAATAGGTCTTAAGAGAACACATATATTCATTCCAGTTGTCCTATTAATTCAAGCAGGGATGTTTTTTGTCAACCCAACCTTTGGGTTGATTTGCATGACCTTTGGAACGATCAAATCCTTTGACTACTCTATCTTTGGAATTGTGAAGGAGATGCTCTATATACCATTAAATGTTGCGGAAAAATTTCAAGCAAAAGCTGTTATTGATGTTTTTGCTTATAGAAGTTCTAAAGCTTTGGGATCTTTTCTTATACTAGGATTAGGATATTTTTCTTCTAAAGATATCACATCACTTATTACGGTTTCTATAATGTGTATTTTCTTGATTTGGATCTATTCAGTACTTTCTATGAAGGAGTACTTTGCAAATCTAGAGATGGAAAATCTTGCTGAAGTTAAATAAATTATTTGATAAAAAGCAGCATAAACACTACTCTCTGAAATAGTGCATCTATTTTACAGGAGTAATTGTATGTTAAAAAAAGGCTTATTAGTAATTTCTATTTTTTCACAAATTCTGCTAGTTTGTTTTATGGGGATTTATATTTATACAAATAGAAGTGCCCCTGAAATTATTGAAGATTTGTTTGTTGATGCTTGTCCTGTTGTAGAAGAGGTAGTTTCACCTATTTTTTCTGTACCTTTTACCTCTTATATTGAATCTATTGGTGTAGTGGTACCAGCTTCTGGATACCTGCACATTTCAAATCCACTCGAAGGGGAGGTAAAAGGGGTCTATGTTACTGCTGGAGATATGGTGAAGGAGGAGAGTCCATTATTCAAGCTCTGTGATAATGTGATCTATGTAGAATTGAAGGAAAAGGAGGCAAGGTTAGATAAAGCGATAGCTACATTAAACTTTATGAAAAAAGGAGCTTCGGAATTTGCTTTACTAAGTAAACGGAAAGAAATTGAAGAGGTAGAGATAAAGCGCTCATGCCAGGAAAAAGAAGCGGAGATTTTTCAGGCTCTTTTGAGTAAAACAGCAATTAGCACAGTAGAGCATGATGAAAAGCACATGTTTTTACAAATTACTGAAAAGGAGCTGGAGAGAGTGACTGCTCAATATGACGACTTAAAAGCGGGAATCTCTCTTGAAGAGGAAAAGATCTATATAAATGATGTGGAGGAGAAGAAAGCTTCGCTTAAGCTAAGCACTTTAAAGCTAGAAAATTCCTTGATCAAATCCCCAATTAGTGGAATGGTAGTCTCTGTAGATGTGGCTACTGGAGAGTATCTTAAGGATAAGGGATCAAAAGGGGTGACAATAGTTAAAACAAACCCTTCTATGATTAAGGTATCTGTTGATGAAGAGGAGGCTT
Organism: Chlamydia trachomatis; assembly: GCA_945897715.1. Lineage (GTDB taxonomy): Bacteria > Chlamydiota > Chlamydiia > Chlamydiales > 2-12-FULL-49-11 > JAJACQ01. The sequence continues at coordinate 5,012 of CAMDFS010000058.1, read as the reverse complement.
ATAGAATTCGTCTAGGTCAAAAGCTTAGAGCAATTGCCATTCACCCTACAAACCCTTCTATTCATTTTGTCTTAGACTATGTCTCTTACAACCCTAAGATGAGTGTTTATACTAACGGTGAGCGTAAATTGGAATTACTATTTTCTTTCTCAAAAGGGGATGTACCAATTTATCTAGAGCAATCCTTGAAAGTCTATGTAGAAACCTCAAGAGCTGCAGATCTTTCCTTCCTCCATTATCAATACTAGTTGAAATAAATTCATTTATTGCGATGATCTTGAGTAGAGAGGATACGCATTTGGAAGAATCTGAAGATAAAGGAAAAGCAATACTTCGTAACTCATTGATAAACAAGGGCACTGCGTTTACACATAAAGAGAGAGAGAGACTTGGAATTAGAGGGCTTTTACCTGACCATGTTTCAACAATGTCTGAGCAGCTTGAAAGACAATTAGCTAATTTTAATTTATGTGGTTCAGAATTAGCTAAATATATCTTTCTTACCGACTTACAAAATAGAAATGAGACGTTGTTCTTTCGATTTTGTATGGATCATGTAACAGAGACTCTCCCTTATATTTATACACCTGTGGTAGGAGAGGCATCGCTTCATTTTAGTATGCAATACAACCATAGCAGGGGACTTTATATCACTTATGATATGAAGGATGAGATTGAGTCAGTATTGAAAAATATACAAAATCCTGGGATTAAGGTAATTGTTGCTACAGATGGGGGGAGGATTTTAGGGTTAGGGGATGTAGGTGTTGGGGGGATGACAATCCCGATTGGAAAAACTTCTCTTTACACCTTATTTGGTGGGATAGCTCCCGATGTAGTCCTTCCAATATTTTTAGATGTGGGAACGGATAATCAAGAGCTTTTAGACAACCCTTTATACCTTGGAAGACGAACAAAACGGGTGACAGGGGAAGATTATTATGACTTTATGGATAAGTTTGTTGAAGGGGTAAAGAAAGTCTTTCCAGAGGCGATGTTACAATGGGAAGATTTACTAGGGGTACATGCACAAAAGGTGTTGGATCGATATAAAGATAATATTCTTTCCTTTAATGATGATATCCAAGGTACAGCTGGGGTTGTCCTTGCAGGATTGTTAAGTGCATTACGTCAAAAGGAATCAACACTTAACGAAGAAAAAATTGCTATTTTTGGTGGTGGTGCTGCAGGTCTTGGAATTGCTCATATTATCTACCGCTATCTTATCCATAATGGGATGGATGAAAATAGTGCTAAAGAGAAAATTCATATCATTGATCGCTATGGCCTTACTTATACAGGACAAAAGGGACTTCGCCCTGAACATGAGTTTTTTGCTAAAAAAAATAGTTTTTATGTTGAGGAAATTTCTTTAGATGAGACAATTGCACAATTTAAGATTACCATCCTTTTAGGGGCATCAGCGCAGCCAAATGCATTTACAGAATCGACAATGACAGCTCTTTTAAAAAATACGAAGACTCCTATTATTTTCCCCCTCTCTAACCCTGATAGTAAAGCAGAGGCCACCCCTGAAATGATTATAAGACATACAAATGGGGGGGCAATTATTGCTACAGGAACAGCTTTTCCCCCTGTGCATTATAAAGGAAAAACTTACACAAGTGGTCAGTGTAATAATGTTTATATTTTTCCATCTATAGGACTGCTTACTGCAGCCTTTAAAATGAGCCATATCCCAGAAGTTTTTTTCTATATTGCTGGGGAGACTTTAAGTAAAATCTCCACCACGACCCTTTTTCCAAAATTTGAAGATCTTAGAGAGGCTTCAAAAACAATAGCTATTGAAATTGCTAAATATGCCTCTAAAGAAGGTCTTATCGAAAAACTTTCTGCTAAAGAAATCACAGAACGCATTACAGCAACAATGTGGGAACCTATCTATAAAACCTATTAGGTATCTGCATCAGCGCCACCACCAACACCTTGATCACTTTCAGATGAAGGGGAATTCGCTAAATTTTTAGCTGCTTTATAAGCAGATAAAAGAGAATTAAATCCTTTGTCTTGATTAGAAGTTAATAAAGGGTTTTGTGGTGAAAAAGTAGGTATATTATTTTTAATCACTTTGTTTACAATCTTAAGCATTTTATGTGAAATAAAGGCTAAAGTTTCATTCTCTTTTTTATTTTTTGAAGTTATGAAATTTTTTAAGATCTCTTGGAGTTTTGTTCTAAACTCAACTTCATTGCTAAATATTTTAGGTAAATTTTTCTCTAAAGATCTATAAAATTCTTTAAGTGGCTCGTCAAGTGTAGTTAAATTTGTATCTCGAGACGATTTAAGAATGTCTAGAAAATTTTTAAATTTTTCTTCTATATCGATCATAATTTTTATAAATATATCAGCATGTAATGATTCATGTGGAATAGGAGTTTTTATCGCGATTTTAGCTAGCCCTGAAAGAGAGTTTTTGGCAACATCATATATCGTTACAGCTATTTTATATTTGAGCTTTTCATTTGATAAGAGGGAAGAGATCTGTTCCTTAACTAATGCTATCAAATCAGGGCCTTCAATTACATTTTTAATTAATACTTTTATGTTTTGAGCAATCTCAGGGTCTCTGGCGAGATTTTGAAAAAGAACTTTTGTTTCTTCAGCCTGTAAAGTATCAGCAATTAATTGATTGATAGTGCCCTTGGTTTCGGGACTTCCTGCCATTGTTAAAACTTCTCTTTTTAGTTCACTAATGAGAGTTTCGTCATTAAAGACACCACGAGCCACAGTGATAGCTAAGGTTTTTAATTGAGTTATTGAATCATCGTTTATTACAGCAGCTCTAGCAAAATCCTTTACAAGGGCTACTAGAGCATCTCTTATTAAAATCGGGATTATAAATAGAAATGCAGCGATGACAAGTCCAACCTTCCTTCCTGTGGCTACGGTTGTAGATTGTACGTCTATATGTATTTCTTGAATCCAATAAGACGATCTAATTACAGGTAAAGTTGGGTCTGTCATATTATTATCCTTTTGTTTTTCTTTTATAACTAATATTATAATTCAATTATGTAATTAGTTTCAAGGTGTAATTTAAAGATTGGATAAAAAGTGGGGGGCACATAAAGGGCTAAACATACCCCCCGGGCATTTCTTCGAAAAGAAACACCAAAAAATCATAATTATTCATAATTATACACTAACGAGAATTATTGGTACATAATAAATAATTAAAGTAATTTTTTATATATAAATATAAATTTCAATCTGAGTTTTTAGGTTTTAGATCTACTAAGTAGTGTAAATGAATGTGAAAATTTTTTTGTTGGATTTGCAATAGGTGTTTTTAATACAGATTGGAATTGTTTCATCACAACAATTGGGCAAGGAATTTTCCACCCTTTCATAGGGCGATCTTTTCTCGACTTGTTAGCACAGTAAATCAACCCATAGTGGAGAAGGTGAAGGTCTTGTTTTTGACTAATAGCATTTGTAGTTAGGGCTGTTTTAAAGGCTTTATCATTTTTTCCTGGAGCCTCTTTAATTAAAGAAATTATTAATGTGTTTTCTGAAAATAGGAGTTTCTTCAAATTATCAATCTGATCCTTTTTGGAAAGACTTCGTCTAAGGGGATTGTAATGGACTCTAGTTGCTTTTATTGCAGCTGCAAAGTCCATTGATGGGATATGCACCCCAATATGATTCAATCGGGGGTTGCTTTTTTTTGGAGTATGAATAAAAACTAAAAGATATTCAGCTTTAATGAGATATGATTTTAGGGTGTTTTCTATCATGGAAATCCTTTCAATCTCTGAAAAATGTATTTTAACATCTTCTTTATAATATTACTACGGTTTTATTTATATTCTTACCTTCTTTCAAATCAATGTCTTATAGATATAAAGGAATTCCTACTTGCTTTTCTCTCTTAACTATGTATACTTAAATCGCATAGAGGGGGTCTAAATTTTGACTAAAGTTTTATTAAAAGGGAAAGAGGTTATCTTAGAGAGTGGATTTCTAAAAGTAGGGAATTTAGCACCAGATTTCACTTTATGTTCTAAGGAGTTGGAAACAAAGACATTAGAAAGCTTTCAAAAAAAGAAGAAGGTGATTGCCACACTGCCTAGTATTGATACGGGGGTATGTGCATCGGAATCAGTTGAGCTTAATAAGTTAGCTCTTGAATTTCCTTCTCTCGTATTTTTAGTTATCTCTAAGGATTTACCTTTTTCATTTGAGAGGTTTTGTAAGTTGACGAAGTTGCATAATATCATTACTTTATCAGATATTCGTTCTCGATCAAATTTTGGTAAGGATTATGGGGTGGGGATTACTTCAGGGCCGTTAGATGGGCTTTTAGCTAGAAGTGTGATATTATTAGATGAATTTGATAAGGTGGTGTATTCAGAGCTTGTCCCTGAGATTACATCTATGCCTAATTTTGCGATTTTGAAAGGGGTTTTAGAACATGGGAAGTAATTGATGTTTTTAGTATTTAGGTTTTTTATCACTTTGATTGCAGTGTTGCTCATTTGGAAGGTAGTTCCAGGTTTTGAGATTAAAAATGATACAGATGCGTTCTTTTTTGCTGTTATTTTAAGTGCTGTGAATGCAATTATCCGGCCGGTGCTTACATTTATCACATTGCCTATCACCATTTTAACTCTTGGGTTGTTTAGTTTGGTGATTAATTTCATCACATTTTTTATCGCGGTTGAGTTGTCCTATGGGGTGCATTTCCACACTTTCTCGGCGCTCTTTTGGGGAGCGTTTGCTGTGTGGCTTACAGGGTTTATTACTAATAGGTTTATCTGGCGAGTAAATATCTATTGAACCTCAGAATAATTCGTGATAAGGATTAGAAATAAGAGGTTTCTTTAATGTATATAAGACAGTGTGAAGTAGGCTCAGAAAAGATTTTAAGCAGCCATACACTATCCTCAATACAGAAATATTATAAAAAAACTCCAAGCTCTGAGGTTATAACGACTAAGGATGAGCATTTTATAGATGAAGCTGGGAGGGTTGTTTTATTTCGGGGCATT
>CAMDFS010000057.1 GCA_945897715.1 Chlamydia trachomatis | reverse complement strand
TTCTTCACGTAAATACCAGCAGGCAACTCTTCTAATATCTGAGAGAGTTTTTCTTGGGACTTGATACCTAATAATTTCCTTCACATGGTCTGTAATTAACAAAAGTGGTGAGGGTGGATCACCTCCAAGGAGAATTTCTTTTGCAATATGTGGCGCCCCCATTGTAATCCTAGAAACAAGGACGCCATCGGCACCTGTGTGCAAAAGGGCACGTTCAGCAGATTCTCTACAATTAATATCGCCATTAGCGAAGACTAAAATGGTACGCTTTTGATCACAGGCATCTTTGATATAATCCCAGTTTGCCGGACCTTTATAGCCCTGTTTTCGTGTTCTACCATGGATAAAAATAGCAAAAGCTCCTGCCTGTTCTGCAATTTTTGTCACCTCTTTTGCATTAATAGACTCCTCATCCCATCCTGCCCGTATTTTCACGGTAATAGGGATAGAGACGTTTTTTTGCATTTCGTAGACAATTTCACCAATCTTTTCAGGATTTTTCAGCAAGGCCGAACCACTGCCATCTTTTGTGACTTTGTCTACGGGACAGCCGCAATTTAAATCTAAAAGATCAAAACCAAGATCTTCAATGATTTTACTGCACACACCGGCAACATCTTTCTTACTGGTGCATATTTGCGCCCCAATAGGGTGCATATCCTTTGTAAAGGAGAGCATGGAGAAGGTCCCTTTATCCCCACGGGCTAAAGCCTCAGCCTTGGTCATCTCTGTGAAAATAAGGCTATCGGAATATTTTCGCACCATCGCTCTAAAAGGTAGGTCTGAACAACCAGCAAGAGGGGAGTAAACAATATTTGAGGATAGCTGAAGGTTTTTTATTTTTATGGGCTTGAAAAGAGTCATACTAATAAGGAGGTAAGCAGGGTTTGAATAAAACGAAGGGCAATGAGCGCTATCATCGGGCTTAAATCAAGCACCCCTCCAATTGGGGGAATGATACGTTTAAAAACGTTCATATAGGGATCGGTAGCAAGAATAACCCATCTAGTAGCTTTATATTTGTAAAGCATAGGGAACCAGGAGAGGGCAATTCTAGTAAATATTAATACTGAATAGAACGAAAAGAGTGTTTCAACAAGGGTAAGAGTATTCATTAGATTCTTTGATAGTGTTTTACATCCATTTTACCATAGTATTCTTTTTCGTCATCCTTTATTATTCTACATACAGAAAAGCTCTGGTTAAGGTAAAAATATGTATGTACTTGGTTTATATTCCGATGGGGACTATTTTAAAGTTTCTCTTATCTCAAAAAAGCGTGGAAAGACACGCTTAGAGTTCATTAGAGAGTTTAAAAAGGATGTAACGAATCTAAACACCCTAAAAAAAATTTTAGATAAGAAGGTTTCTTTTCTCGGTTCTGGGATTGAAGTTGTCTCCTCATTACCTACAGAAGAGATCTTTATAAAAAAAATTGCTTTCCCTGTCACAGGAAAACGGAAAATTCTTAAAGCTTTAAAATTTAGATTATCATCAGATGAGGTATATTCTGACGAGGATCGATGCTTTGTCCCAATGTTTAATAGCAAAGATGGGGAAACAGAAGTTACTTTGTATGGATATACAAAGGAGGCAATGGATGGGCATATCCAAGATATAAAAACTCTAGGGATAGATTCAGAGTGGATAAGTACGATTTCTCGAGGGTTAGAGCGTTTTGTTAATTTCTTTGCCCCTACAACAAGGCCGTTTTTCTTGTTTCATCTAGGGTGGGAGACCTCTTCCTTCTACTTATTTTCAAATGGAGAGATCAAAAGGGAGGTTTCTTTTAAATTAGGGCTAAAAAATATTGTAGATGCAGTTCAAAAAGATCATGGTGTAATTGAAAATGTGGATATGCAAAAGATGCAAGATTTATTTATCCAATCAATAGAGAGTGAAAAGATAAATACCTCGACCTCAATATTTTTTGAAATGGAGAAGGAAATTTCTAGAGGATGGACTTTTATTGTCGAAGAAGAAGCAATTGCTGCAGAGGTATCCCTAGTCTTATTTACTGGGTATTCAGAGTTAAGTAGAGAATTGAAGCCATTTCTTCCATCTATTGATTTTGAAGAGATTTTGATAACTCCGCACCTTGAGTACAGCTCTACACAGATTACTTCGTATGCAATTGAGATTGGCCTTGCGTTAGATCGTATAGTTTCTGATGAAAAGACTCTGCAGTTAGGGGAGGGCAAATGCATCCCTTTTGCGCAGCAAAAAAAGGCTAAAAAGCTTTTGTATCAATATACGACTCTTTCATTGATCACTGGATTTTTTGTTTTCTGTGTGTTCGAGGCAATGTTTATGAAAAAAAGAGCGGAGTTTAAAAATCGATACGAGCATGCAGTTGCTGAAATAGAGGCCTATAGTAACCTTAAGGTGAAGGATACGTTTAATGACCTTAGAGAGACTAGAAAGAAGCTTGAAAAGGCTGTAAAACAACAAAAAGAACGAAACAAGGTAGAAGAAGGAAAAGTACCATTTGCTGCAATCATGGAATGGATCGACATGATTAAAGTAGAAGGGTTCATTATAGAAAATCTAGAATATACTGTTATTCAAGACCCTTTAGAAGGCTTTATTGTAGAGTTAGTTTTCATATTAGAAAAACCAGAAGACCCAGAAAAGAGTGATTTCTTTATGAATTGGGCCCAAAATCCAATCCACGGGATGGTTTTTGATACATCGCCAGAAATTGAAGAGAGCGAAAAGAATATTATTTATAAGGTGAGGTTAAAGTCATGAAAATGATAAAGCAATTCTTCTCAAGGCCAGACTGGATGTTACATAAAGGGGTTTTTGTCTTTATTGTATCCCTCCCAATCTTATATGCCACTGCAATTGGTGTATTTGCATCAAGAAGTATCCATTCCTTAAAAGCATTTCAGACAGAAACCATCCTTTTGGAAAAGGTTTTAAAAAATATAAATTATACAAAAAGCCTTCCTTCAGAAAATGTTGACAATGCTTATGTGAAAAATTTTTTAGAAAAGTTAACGTTTCTCTCTGAAGATTGTAAACAGCTCTCCTTTTTATATGCAGAGGTAGATGAAAAGGATTTATATAATGGGATAAAACAGCGTTTAGTATATTTAGAAAATGGAGAGAATAGGCTCGATTTTGTTTCGAAAAATAAAGGTGCGGATCTTGTTTGGAATATATTACATCCTGTAGAAATGAGTTACTTAGATATTCAACAACTTGTGACAAATGTCGAAGGAAAGGCTTTGGGAAAATTTTTTCCTCATCCAAACCGCCCTAATCTGTTCTTTTCGTCCTTGAAATTTACTAAGTTAGAACCAAGATCTACAGATGTCTTTACTGTAGATCTGCAAATAATACAAAAGAGGTCCCCTTGAAAATACATAATACCGCATTAATATTGATCCTTCCATTTCTTCTATTGGGATGTAGATCATCTTCGGATCTAAGTCTTGTCCATCTACAAATTGTTGATAGAAATGGCTATACACAAACAATCAGCGATAAAGAGGATATTAAAAAATATGAGAGCTCTGATTTAAAAGCCCCTTCACATCATGAGAAAGTAGTGAAAGTCTTTGATAAAGGGCAAAAAGGGGTTATCACCCTCTATCATGATAATGGGCAGCTTTGGCAGTACTTAGAAACAAAGACGGGGCGTGCCTCTGGAGTATATGAAGAGTACTACCCTACAGGGCAAATACATATTCGTAGTGTTGTAAGTGAAGGGGTAGCAGACTTAACAGATAGTGCAAAGGCATCATGGATATTTGATGATATTTCTACTGTTTATGATGAAAATGGGAATATTATCGCAAAGATCCCTTACGTAAAAGGGTTGCAGCAAGGAATTGCTACCTATTTCTACCCAAATGGGCAAGTGAAAACAAATATCCCATATCTAAACAATAAGATTCAAGGGCAAGTGCGCGGTTATGATCAGGAAGGAAAGCTTGTTCGTTTAACAAACTATCTAGATGGGAAAGAGGAGGGGGAGTCCTTCTTTAATGGATCTGCACTCGAAGGGGAATGTGATGAAGTCTATCGAAATGGCCGAATAGTTCACGGTAAATATTTTGATTTAGATGGGACAATATTTTCTGAGATTGAAAGCAGCCAAGGGATTAAGCCTGTTTTTTACAATGGGTACCTTGTGAGAACAGAAGAATATAAAAAAGGTATTCAAGAGGGTATAGTCACTTTATTTCGAAAAGATCGGTCGATAGAATCAAAATACACAATTGTTAATGGAGAGAAAAACGGGGAGGAAATTTCCTATTATCCAACTAATATCGGTATTGAGCCGGTGAAGAAGTTTTTAGTAACTTGGAGAGATGGCCTTATTCACGGAAGAGTTTGCACCTGGTATCCAACAGGGGTTCTTGAGAGTGAAAAGGAGATGGTCGACCATAAAAAAGAGGGGACATACCTTAGCTGGTATACAGATAGCTCTTTGATGATGGTGGAAGAATATAGACAGGATAAACTTGTAAATGGAAAATACTTACGCATGGGTGATACTGTCCCCATCTCTCGAGTCATTGACGGAATGGGGGATGCACATATCTATGATAAAGATGGTATTTTGATTAGAAAAGTCTCTTATTACAAGGGTAACCCAGTTGAGTAAAGAGTGAAAGAGAGTCTAAGAAGGGCATATCTACTTGCAAGAAAGGGTTTGTCCCATGAAAGGCGTAGAGAAGCAAATGCAAAAGCTTTTGAAAAACTAGTCTTAATGACTAAAGATGCTAAACACATCCTTTCTTATTGCTCTTTGGAAGATGAGGTATGTGTTATGGCTTTTAATGTTTTTTTAGCTGAACAAAACCGTTTATCACTTCCTCGTATAGAGGGTGGAACTATTGTCCCATATAGAGTTACAGATATGGAAAGTCAGTTGAAAACTTTTTCCCATCGCTTTTTAGAGCCTACCTTTGATTGTGAAAAAAGTGAGAAAATTGACCTTGTAATTGTCCCTGGAGTTATTTTTGATAAAAAAGGAGGAAGAATTGGATTTGGAAAGGGGTTTTATGATAAGTTTCTTTTTGAAACTAAAATAAGCTCTATAGGGGTAGCTTTCCAAGAACAAATGTTTGAGGGGACTCTTCCCTTAGAAGCTCATGATATACGTATGGAGAAACTATGTATTATTTAATCTTCGTCCTTTTTGCTATCCCCCTTTTCTCACGAGAGATTATGGTCTCATACTTTGATAGGGAAATATATGCAGAAAATAAGCTCAATGTTCAAGAGTACCCAAAACATGTAAACATCTCTGAGATAGAACAAGGGATTGTCATTGCGCTCTCTTACTCCCTAAACCCTGATTCACCGATCATTTCTATCAATGCAGGTTCTTCTCTAGGGCGATTTCATGCCTCAAGAGATGAAACATATGCGTACTCCACCTACCTATCAGCAAGACTTACTCCTTTATCCATCCTGTCATGCTCTCCATATGTAGAAGTAAGCCTTGCTGGACCGACTTACCTTTCAAAAAACACCCTTGGCTCGATAGACTTTGGCTCTTCTGTTGTATATCAGAATTACCTCTGTTTTGGACTAAAAGTAGCAGCTATTCACATCGAGGCAAAACTGTTAAATTTCAGCACTTCCCTGCCAGATGCTTTTAGCAAGAGTAGTGTTACCTTTCCTTTAATCATCTCTGCCGGCACCTCTTTCTAAACTAGACCTCTAAATTTAAATGAATTGACTGAGATTAAATTTTTGTATATATTTAAAAAAAATTAAAAGTATTGGTCTTATGATAAGTAAATTTCTAATTTTTTCTTGTTTTTTTTCAATTTGTTCTTTTGCAAGTCCAACTATTGAATTACTTGAAAATGCAAAGGTTTTTCTGTTATCTGAAGGAAACGGACAACTTTCTATAGATGAAGCTGTTTGTTATGTGCTAGATTTAAGAGAGCAAATCTTAGCGCTTGGTTATGAAGTACCCTCTTTAGAAGAATTAACGCTTCAATTAGAAGATCAATTAAAATTAAGTGAATTTTCTAATAAATCAGATAGAATCTGTATAGACAGTGATTTTTTTGAAGATTTACAGGGAGAGTTTTATTATTGTAGCGAAAGTGATGATGATACTAATTGGGGAATGATGAGTATTGGAGGTTGTGAAATATTGGGTGGAGCATTGTTAGCTATTATCCCTTGGCCATTTACTAGAAAGATAGCAGCCGGCATGATAGTGGATGGGTTACGTCGTATTTTGAATGTAACTGAAGAAATTGAGGAGTCTAACCAAAATGATGCCATATCACAGAGTGTGGAGGGGTTTTATGACTAGTGTTATATTTTGGTATGGGCTTAAATATACCTTATTGCTTCCCTTGTATGGTTGGGTTGTTATGCGTGGATTAATTTCAACTGGTGAATCTTTACACATTCAATTTAAAAATGTGAATAAAAAGAGAGTTTGGTTGCTCAGTACAATTTTTTTCATCTCTTTAACGATATTATCTTGGATGGCATATATAGACTCTCCTCTTGATGGATTAGTATTTCAGGTTGTGTTTGGAGGCCTTGTAGGTGCATTGTGGTCTTGGATTTTCTTAGAGTTTGTTAAAGCATTAGGTTATACCTATTTGCAACCAAAAAAAACACAGCTATGGTGCGTGTTTTCTGTTGGCATCTTTGTTTTGTATCCCTATTTAAAATAGGGACAGTAATAAGAAGTATATTACTATGAGCGGGATTGGAAGGGTAAGGGGGTTTTTTTGGTCGGTATGTGTGGCGGATCATCTTGATCATTTGACCATTTAGAAGGTGGATCAGTTTGCTCTGATCCAGAAGTGGAAGTATCTGTGGAATCATTAGAAAATTCATCTCCGCCATCATTTTCAACAAACTCCCCTTCGTCATTCATAATGGTTTTATCGGTAGGGCTGTTAGATGTGCTTGTTCCCCTTTGAGAACGATCTCTTCTCCCTTTAATGCTTAAACAAGAAGCATCGCCTCTTGAACAACTCCCTTCTGAGGAGCCGGCATCATTACTCCAAGATTGGCCCCCGTCATTAGACCAATTTCCAGAACCAGCATTTGTGGAACTATTGGATCTATTTCTATTCAAAATTTTAGGATGCTTTTTCATCACACAAGATTTAGTTCCTTCAGGACAAGTAAGAGCTGTTACCGTTGCTCCTCTAGGGACTCCTGTCCAAATCCCAAATTGACTTATGTACTCTGACGGCTTCACCTTCTTTTGATTGGGATCTTGTTTATCTTCTTTTTTAGGGATAGAGTAATCATAGGGCCTTCCAGATTCACATAAAAAGATCACTGTGTAAGGGGTGCATGTTTCATCACTATTTGGCTCAAAAGAACCTTGAGAGACGTCATAAATATACATTTGTCCAGCTATTAAATGAATGATATCTAAAAGAGTCCCAGTTCGGTCCAATACTTGCGCATTTAGTACAAAAGCAGAGTCGTTTACAATCTGAATTGAGGTAGAGAAAAGGGGCGCAAAAAACCCACAAATGAGAAAAAAAACTAATCTGAAATATATGCCCATTTAAAATCTAGAGTCCCTGTGTTTGTTAGAAGAACATCTTTAAGATTCTCTCTTTGCATATGCACTAAAGACTTGTTGTATAATGGAATTATAGGCATTTCATCGATAAGAATTTGCTCAGACTTTTTAAGCACTGCAAGCCGGTCTTCAGAAGTAGCGCAAGTATAGGAGTCCTCTATTGCTTTAAGATAGGCAGGGCTCTCCCAATTCGTGTTGTTAGTCTTAATATGCTTTGTTTTAAAAATCTCTAGAAAATTGATTGGGTCATCAAAATCTGCAACCCAACTGCCAAGGCAAAGTTGGTAATCGCCTTTATTTATCCTATCTAAATATACTTTATATTCTAATGGCTCAAGTGTAATTTTTATGCCCAAAGACTTTCTTAACTGATCTTGTAACACAAGTGGGATCTGATCCTCTAAAGTAGTGGGATAGGTAAGGGTTAAGGAGGGGAGCTTCTCTTTAGAGATATTCAAATTTTTACACGCTTTAACAAGG
>CAMDFS010000056.1 GCA_945897715.1 Chlamydia trachomatis | reverse complement strand
CTTGAAAGAATTACACTCTTAGAATTAAGGTTCAATAATCTAACAGACCTAAATTATATTAGTTCTATTAAAATTTAATATTTTTAATTTATTTTTGTTATATCACATTTTTTTAATTTTTTAAAATTAATATTAAAATAGACGAATTGGCTATAATTGTCTATAATAAATACATTAAACTTAATTAAAAAGTTGGATTCAATGAGTATATCAACAACAACAGACAATCTATCCAGTATAGCATCTTTTTTAGATAAACCAGTTACTGGAGTTTCTAAACAATTTGAATTTGCGCAATTAGCAAGCGACCACATACTTCTTCGAGAATTAAAGGGAATGAATTTGCCTCTTTTTTCATTCTTAAATCAAAGAGATATAACTCCCATAAATCCAACCCAAGGAATTGGGCTTGAATCAGAAAGAAGCAATGCTATTTTCAGAGATATACATGTTGCCGCAAAAAACAATCTAACAGCTGCGCAATTTAATCAAATCTGCGCTCGAAATGGAACTCGTACTTTATCTCGATATATTCAACTAAGTGTAGCACATCAAGCAAATCAGGACCATGCGGTTACTGTATTAGCTGACACTTTAAGAGATAAAATTCCTGCAATTCCTAATACTTTAGTTGCAATAAGAGTATGGTTTGCAAATCCTGCTAATCAAGAAGCTCTTCAAGAAATTACACAGTTAAATATGAACGAAAAACAACTAAAATGCCTCCCGGAAGAAATTAGGCAATTAGTGAATCTAGAACACCTCTTTCTAGCTCACAACCAATTAACTACTTTACCTGGGGTATTTGGAAATTTGATGGAGCTAAAAGGACTCTATTTATGTAACAACCAATTTAGTGATTTTCCCATTGAAACTCTAAATTTGACAAATCTAACAAGCCTCAGTCTGGCTCACAACCAATTAACTACCTTACCTGATTCAATAGGAAAATTGGTAAACCTAATCCTACTTGATCTGAATTACAACAAATTAACTGATTTACCTGAGACATTTGGTCAGTTGGTGAAGCTAATATATCTCTGGCTCGATTACAACCAATTAACTGCTTTACCTGATTCAATTGGGAATTTGGTGAATCTATTTGAACCTCATCTCTCTAACAACAAATTAACTGATTTACCTCTTTCAATTAAAAGCTTTCTACAAGAGAAGAATGTTCAATTTGGAACTCAACAAATTGATGAAGACGTAACTTGTGACGATAATAATGGTGGCGGAGCAGCTGCCAATGAAGGTGGTGGCGGGGTAAAATAAACTCCAGCTATTTGCCCTTAGTCAGAAGAAAATTGAAACTGAAACACTCTATATAGTGTTTTAAACTTTCAGTTAAAAGCACTATATTCATTCACAGAACTCCCCTTCACAAAGTAGGTCTAATAACGCCGTTTCTAGTTTGTTAAGATTAGACCTCTTTTGATACTTCCTTTACTTCAAAATTAATTAAGGTTTCGAGAGTGAAATTTATTGCAGAATACTCATCTTTACGATATAATTTTGCGTAATTTTTTTAGAAATTTAAATAATTATAAAAATGGAGTTATAAATGCAAAGCTTAAAACAAAAACCATGTACTCAGACTCCTTTAATAACTCAAATTACAGAAGGTCCTTTAACCACTCTTTTGCAATTTACCGGACTTTCTCTTCCCTCTTTTTGCAAAAAAATTGAAAATTTTAAAATTCACATTTTACTTAAGCTGCTCAAAGAATTGAAAGCGGGTAATATATTTCCTAATATAATCACAAACTTAGATACAATTCTTACTGTAGGAGATGTTTCTGCCAATATTCATAGGATATTCACAAGAGTGCAATTCTTTGTTAAACAAAGTCTCTCATCAGATCAATATCAATTAATAGTTAGTCAACACCCACTGCATTCTCTAGATCGATATATTGCATTAGAAACCCAAACGATAAACAACCAAAACCATGCTATTACTGTTTTAGCAACAGCTTTAAAGAGAGAACTCCCTGCACTTCCTACAGAGCCAAATGCAATAAAAGCTTGGTTTAGTAATCCCGATAATCAGAATACTCTTAAAAGAATCCACTCTTTGGATATGAAAAATAGAGATTTACAATGCATTCCTGAAGAAATTAAATTTTTGCCCAACTTAACAACTCTTTTTCTAGGTTCTAATAACATCTCAGTTTTACCTGATATATTTCAATATTTACCCCATCTAGATATTCTAGATCTATCTTTTAACTCATTAACTTACTTACCTCCTTCATTTGTTACATTGGTGAAATTAACTTCACTTTGGCTGGATCATAACCAATTTACTAATTTCCCCCCTCATATCATTAAATTTGTAAAACTAAGGATGCTCCACCTAGAACATAACAAGCTCGCTGATGTTCCTAGAGACCTTAAGCTCTTAGTTTCTTTAAAACAGCTCTACCTCTCTTGTAACTACATAACTAACCCTGAAGTCATCATTTTTTTAAAAACTCTTGGCATACCAACACTCAACATTAATGCACAAGGAACTAATCCGCCAAGTGTTCTTAAATTATAAAATTTTAAATAATAAACAAATGATTCAAAAATGTGCAATTAAAAAGTACTCATAAAATAGAAAAATCAAAAATAAGAGAGTTATAAATGAATATACCAGCACAACAAAACTACAATCAAAATTTAGAAAGAGATTTAGAATTACTTCGACAGTTACAAGATTTAGGTTTAAGAAACTTTTCACACTTTAATAATATCCGATTACCTAACATAGAACATACTACCAATTTTATCGATCTACAGAAAAGGATTAGTGATATTTTCAGAGAAATACACACTCATGCAAGAAACGGAGTAGAAGTAGAGAAATATTTATACATTTGCGAAAAAAATACAATTAGCTCTCTAGATCGATATACTCAACTAAATGTTGCTATCGAAGATAATAATGAAAACAAGGATTATGCTACTACTGTTTTAGCTGATAATTTAAGAGGAAAAATTCCTACAATCCCTGAAAACCTAGAGGAAATAAGAGATTGGTTTAAAAAATCTGATAATCAAGAAACTCTTCTAGGAATTATCCATTTAGATATGTCTGATTCTTCCTTAGAATGCATACCAAAAGAACTTTTTCTATTAAGAAATCTAAAAAACCTTAATCTAAGTGGTAATGATTTATCTACTGTCCCTCATGAAATTTATTTGTTGCAGAAGTTAGAGAAACTCAATCTTGAAAGAAACGACTTAAAAACTTTACCAGAAACATTATGTAATTTAGAGAATTTAAAAGAACTCTGTTTAAATAATAATTTATTAATTAATCTGCCAGTAAACCTTGGAAATTTAAATAATCTAAGAAAATTACACTTACAAGGAAACTGCATCAGTAGTTTACCTGATTCCATTTGTCGATTGTTATCTCTAGAGGTGCTTAATTTATTTCGGAATGATTTAACCACCCTGCCAGAGAATTTTGGAGCTTTATTAACTCTTAGAAAACTTATTCTATCTAAGAACAACCTTCCTAATTTACCTGTAACTTTTATAAATTTAGTGAACTTAATAAAGCTTTATCTTGATGAAGAAAAATTAATCAATCCACCTTTTGAAGTTACAGAATTCTTAGACAGTAGGAAATCAGATAGTGGTACTCAAAAAAAGCCGCGAATTTAAGATTTTTAAAGGATCAAGATTTAGAAAACGGTAGTATCCAGTGTAAAGAGTTGATTTCAGAAGAAAAAAAAATAAATATTCATTTTGAAAACCCTTAATTGAAAATTCTCTTGCTATCGAGAGTAAAAATAGTTATAATTTCTGATGAAATGCTTCATAGATAAAAGAGAGAAAAATGAAAAGTGAGAGATTAAAAAAACTAGAAACTGAGATTAAAGAGCTAAAAAAATGGTTAGATCTAGATCTTGTTCCAAAAAAAGACATTGAAAAGCACAACATAGAGATTGGCGCTTTACAACTTAAAATAGATGAAGAAAAAAAACGTTTGGATTATCTAAAACCTAGTGGTGAAGTAGAAGATTTTATGATGCCTAAAAAGGGTCAACCAAAACAGGTATACGAACCACAATCGATGGCTGATGTTGATTTTGAGAAAAATAGTGACAACTCTAATTTTGACATGGATTCAAACATCTCCTTTGAAGCAGACCACACTACTTTATTCGATATAGAGATGGCTGGTGGTAACGATAAAGCAACTGCAGAGTATGAATCTGATGAGGATCCGTTCAGTGATAAAAATCGTTGGAAGCGCACAAAAGATTTGCCTGAAGATGATTATGACGACTCCTGGTAAAAGCCTCTATATTCACATCCCCTTCTGTAGAAAAAAATGCCCTTATTGTCACTTTTTTGTCGTAAAATATAACGAAGATCGAATGGATTCCTTTACCAATCTTTTAATAAAAGAGATCCAAAGCAAAACATTTGAATCTCCTTTAGATTCGATCTATTTTGGTGGTGGAACCCCTTATCTTTTAGGGCCAGAAAATATTGCAAAAATCCTTGCTGTAACTGGCAGTGCAAAAGAAATTTCTTTGGAAGCAAATCCTGAGGATGTCGATTTTGAAACAATGAAAAAATTTTACCTTGCAGGTATTAATAGAGTAAGTATCGGTGTACAGAGTTTTGATGATAACATCTTAAAAACTCTCGGTAGAAACCACTCTGGCGATAAAGCTAAAAAGGCAGTGGAAGATACTTTTAGCGCGGGAATACAAAATATCACCATCGACTTAATGTATGATATTCCCACTCAAACACGAAAACAATTTCAAGAAAGTTTAGATCTATGTAAAAATCTCCCCATCTCTCACCTTTCTTTATACAATCTCACCATTGAACCTTTCACCCCTTTTAAGAAAAAAGAAAAAGCTCTAGAAATTCTTAGGCCAACATCTAAAGACTCCACTTTAATGCTACAAGATGCAGTATCTACACTAAAAAAGATGGGTCTTAATCGATATGAGATCTCAGCTTTTGCAAAAGAGGGGTTGGAATCTATCCATAATACTGGTTATTGGAAAGGGACACCATTTCATGGTGTAGGTCCATCTGCATTTAGCTACATCGATGGCGCTCGCTTTCAAAATGTCTGCAACATGAAGAAATATGCTGAAAAAGTAGAAGCTTGCATAGATCCTGTCGATTTTTATGAAAAACTTGAACCAAAAGCTGCTCAACGTGAACTTTTAATGGTAGGCATTAGAATGCTCAGAGGGATTGAGAAAGATCACTTCAAAGAGTCTCTTGAAGATTTAAAAGACTCCATCCAAACACTAATTGAGGATGGATATCTTATCGAGACAAAAAAATTCCTCTCTCTTAGTGAAAAAGGGCTCTTATTCTATGACGATGTCGCCTCCGAACTTATTTAAAAGAAACAGAAGACCTCTTGTTTCTATAACCTTGTAAAATTCCACTAAGCTTATCTGTGTAATCACATCGCTTAGACTTTTCAAACGCAGTTTTCACCTCTTGTGTTGGATCATACAACTGATCTAAAGTTTTACAAATACTAATCATAGGTGTACTATCATTTAAGTCTCTATAAAAAGAAATCTTTGCGCTTTCGATCTGTCCAAATTTTGAGCGAGAATAGGAGGAAATGATAGCTAAACGTTTTTTACCTCCCTTATCATCAAATACCACAAGCTCCCCTACTTTTTTTACAGAGATCCCCCTAGCTTTTTCTGTGAGTACTTTAAAATCACCACTATGTGCTGTAAAAAAATTTGCTTTTAAAACTTTTTCAAAATAGTAACTCTTCTTCAACTTTTCTATAAGAGGGGGCAATTCTTTTGAAGTTTCCATCATAACCCTCTCTTCCACCTCTTGAAGATTCTCTTCCGAAAGTTTTTTTAAACCATCCCACTGCTCCACCTTAAAACTTATCACCTCTTCGATAACAACAGGCTTTTGTAATACAGCTGTAACCTTTCCTTTTAAACATGCACGAGCTATTGCAAATATGATTACTGCAAACAACGCAATCACATTTAAAACTACTAATCCAATAACATGAGCAAAAATTAACCACCCATTTTTAACCACAAGGGGAGTCTTATCTACAAACTTAGAATCTACAAGCTCATAAACACGATGTTAAACTACACCAAACATACGCTCTAAATTATCATAACCACAATTTCCTGTAACAATTCGATCTGTACAACCTGGGAAAAACATAACACCTCCTAAAATTTTTATTTTAATGAGAAGGTAGCAAATTTTTGATAAAGATTAAAATAAAAAAAAGTAATATTTAAATTAATTTTTCACATAATGATGTAAAAAGTTTTATTAAAGTTGTTTAGAAAAAATTAACGACATTGAATTAGAAATACTGCAGGGCGTTTAGTAAGACTTGGCCACTGAAAACTCTTCCAACCCTTCACAGTATCTGTGATCACCTCTTGTGTCGAAGATCCGATATCAAGTGCCACGCAAAGCATATCACGAGGGTCTAATACTTCTACTAAATTCTGTACGCTGATTTCTGTTTTATATGGGGTTTGAATATAAACTTGAAGATCTTTATCTTTTCGAATATTGTCATCTATTTGACGTGGCATGTAGCCATAAAAAGTGAATTTTTGTGAATAGAGACCTGATAATTGAAGAGCCATAAAAATGCTAGATGGCCCAGGAATTGCAACCACTTTAATTCCAGCATTTTTTGCAAGTAGTACAAGTCTTGCTCCTGGATCTGCAATGCAAGGAAGTCCACTGTCAGACAAAAGTCCCCAACTACCACCCTTTTTCATTAGCTTTAAATGAATAGAGTAATCATCAGATTTTCTATCAACAATCTCCATCGGTTTTTCACGTAGTTTTTCAAAATCAAAACGTTTTAAGAATTTTCTTGCTTCTTTTGGAGTCTCAACAAAAAAACCCTCTAGTTCATATAATATATTTTCCACTCCAGCAGGAATAGTCATATTCAATTCACTATCTTCAGATAGCACATTAGGTATTAAGTATAAAGTCATACAAAGACTTTATCACAAAAGCTCTTTTTCAACTATACCTTGTTTTAATCCCCACTATTTCTATGGAGATGAGGTCAAAAAGAGCTGTAGGTGTTATAGTACTTTGTTTAACACGCTGCTCTGCTTTAAATGCAAGGGCAAGAATTTTTGTAAAAAAAGCATCCCCAAAACTTTGCGCCTTTTGCTTATATTTCTTTTCTTGCCAAAGGGGAATTGTCTCTCCCTCTGAAGAAAGGAGTTTAAGACCTAAATATGCTTGAAATCGAATAGCTCCCAGAATCTGCAATAATAAAGAAGGACTATCCACTATAAAATGCTTAGGAAATTGCCCATTCCAAATTAATTCTTCAGTCACCTTAAAGCTATTTTCTTCAGGAAGTGGTTTGATTAATTCGTCAATATCACTATCCTCTAAACTCTTCTTGCTTTCAGCAAAACACCTAAGTTTAGAAAGTTCACTATAGAAGAGATGAAGATCTGTATGGACACGCTCTACAAATCGAAACGCTGTGGGTTGAGAGATCATCACACCATCTTTATGAATGGTATAAATCACCTCTTTGACAAGGCGGTTTTTTCTATCCCAAGGTTTTTCTTCAATTAACGAAAGCACTTTACCCTCTGCATTAAACTTTTCAAGCAGTGATTTCTTTACTTTAGTTTTAAAAATGAAACAGATTGCTTCTTTTTCCTGAAACAATACATCCCACTCCTGATCACTATATTCTTCAGACGAAAGAATAATAAAAACCTTCTTATCTCCAAATAATGAGGGCTGTATGATCTCATTCATCACATTAGAAAAAGTATGCTCTTCTGTAAAAAAGAAAAACTCCCCCTTCACCGCATCTTTAATACAATTTATCAAATGAGGTTGATCACTCACCTCTGCTAAAACTAAGTTTTTTGCAACATTTTCACTCTTAAAATAGGGCATTTCATTTCTTACTTCCATATGTTGCAGTATAACACACGTACCATTTTCCTTGTTTTTATATTTTGTTATCGATTAAAGTGTTGCAAAAGGAAGAGATGATGAAAAAACTTCTAGGAAAAAGAGCTTTTAT
>CAMDFS010000055.1 GCA_945897715.1 Chlamydia trachomatis | reverse complement strand
GCTTCGAAGTACCTACTTTAAAAGAGATGATCCATCAACTTGATGAGGTAACAAGTGTGAATGGAATTTCTCAAAAATTGATGAATATGTTTTTTTCTGAAGAGAAAGACTTTTTTGAGGGAGATGGGTTTTATGTTTGTGCTAGCGATACATCTAATGAGTATGATTACGGAAATGCAGCTATTGGAGGATGCGAGTTATTAGCTGCAGGATTATGTGCAATTTTACCATTTGGGTGGCTGTCTCAAGGCGTTTCTTTGTTTTTTTTTACTGACGGAATGAGTAGGATTTTAGATGATGTGTCTGAAGCTGCAAAGATAAATGCAAAAAGTGATTGGGAAAATATCAAAGGATTGATTAATGAGTAACCTATTTAATTATTTAGCGACTTATTTGTTTTTTGTGCCAGTTTATGGATATGCATCGATTTGTTGTGTGTTGGGTTTTGCACATGCAATAAATATGCCTCTAAAAAAAGTAAACAAATGGAAATTATGGGCTTTGTTTACCCTCTTTTCTTTTAGTATATTTTTTTTCTATAAAAATGGCTTTCTTAAGTCGCCTGGATTTCAGCTGCTTCGTGAGTTAGGATCTAGTGTAATTTTAGGGTTTTTATGGGCATGGATTTTTCTTTCAGTAGTTCATATGATTAGATATACAGATCTCAAGCCTAAAAAATGGTATTTAATCGGGATGTTTGGAGCCATTGCTTTTGGCTTGTTTACCCTTATTCGCGCATAATTTTGATCTCTTAATGCAGTCTATAAAACAAAGTATCCTGTTTTTTTTTAAATGGAACAGTAAAGTAGAAGTAGTCCTTGAAAACTAGAGAACAAGATCCCATTTTTCGAGGAGTTTTTCATAGACGCCCTCATCAATTAGCTTGGCAAGCCTTTTGTTGAAGGTGTGCTTAACTAAATTGCAGCGATCATTTAGTGATAAAAGATAGAGCCCTCGAGAGGTGAGTTTTGAAGGGTTAACTTTTAAAAGTCTTCGGTATTCAGGTGATAGATGTGAGGATAGAGAAATATAAGGGATAAGTGCACCATCGGTTTTCATAGTAACGATATCTTCCAGAGCTTGAGGAATATGATTGTAATAAGTGAGATTAATCATAGGGTAATTGGAAAAAAGCGTTAAAAGAGAAGGTTGATTTTCAATAGCAATCAGCTTTCCAGTAAAATTTCTGTAGTCAAGTGTTGAGGCCCCATGGCGAGTTACAAATACCTCACCAAGGGATAAGAACATGCTAGTGTAGTTAAAGGTATCCCTATTTTCTAACGTTTGAGGAAGAGAAGAGACAATAAAATCTACACCACAAGAATCGACATGATCGACCAAATTGTCATAGGATAGCTGCACATATTTGATGTTGAAACGGGTATCTTTGAAAATTTCTTCTAACAATTCGTTGGTAAATGCATTGACTTGTCCTTGTTTATTCCCAACAGGACTCATTGTAAATGAAGGATCTATCCCTATCGATATTTCCCGTTTAGGCACCCATGAAGAACACGCACCTAATAATAAAAAAAGAAGCAGTAAAGGTTTCTTGATCATAAGAAACCTGTATCATCATTTTAGTTAATAAACAATGAGAAAAAGAAATAGATAAGAATTGTGAAAATTGCTGAGAAAGGTAAAGTAATCACCCATGAAAGGAAGATATCTCTTATGAGATTTAGGTTTAAAGCGGCAAGGCCCTTGGCAAGTCCTACTCCGAGAACGGCCCCAACAATTGCGTGAGTTGTTGAAATGGGCATCCCGAGCTTGGTAGCGACAAGGATTGTGGAGGCGGCTGCAAACTCTGCAGCAAAACCCCGTGTAGGTGTCAGCTGTGTGATTTTATTTCCGATAGTCTCTATCACCTTGAATCCGTACGTGGCAAGCCCTATAACAATACCTGCCCCTCCAAAGAGTAATAATGGCAAAGGAATGGTTGTAGATTGGATAAGCGATGCAGGGTTTCTTACTACATCAATAATTGCCGAGACTGGACCGATGGCATTAGCAACATCGTTGGATCCATGAGCAAATGCTACAAAGCAGGCTGTTAAGATCTGTAATATGGCAAAAATTGCCTCAGCACCTTTGTAATCAGCTGCAAGCTCTGCGTCAAATTGTCCTTTATCATGAGCCTCTTTTACCAAAGCATCTGCATGGACAATAAGATTCGACATATGTTCTTTTGAGCCATCGTCATAAGTAGCAAGCCTTGCGCGAATAAGATGTTTTTGCACTTTTAATAGGGAGTATAAACGCCTATCGTGTTTTGCCGCTAAAATGTAACTCATTTTTGCATTCTTTGTTTCGGATCGGCAAATATAACCTATGATTACTGCTCCAATAAGGCTAATCGCTATGGATATCATCACGGTATAATAATAGGGCATATTGATATGCAAGCTCTTTATTCCACCAAGTAGGGTGGAGAGACAAAAAGTCATTAATACAATAAAGACAAAGGTAGGTGCAAGCCTTTGTGTCGAAAGGAGGGGATTAAATGAATGCAGGATTTTTCTTTGAATAAAAGAGAAAAATAGAAAGGCTAGTATGCCAGAAAGTGTTGGAGAAATTACCCACGTGAGGGCAATTTTACCAACCTCTGCCCAGTGCACCGCACTAAAGCCTCCTATTAAAATTCCAAAACCCATCACTGATCCAACGATGGAATGGGTGGTAGAGACAGGCCACTTAAAAAATGTAGCAATCTGTAACCAGATAGCTGTTCCAAGCAACGAGGAGAGCATCCCAATGATAAAAACATTGGGCATGTTCACAAAGATCTTGGTATCAATAATCCCTTTTTGGATGGTTTCGGTAACATTAGACCCAAGGATTGAGGCGCCGCTAAACTCTAAAACTGCTGCAATGATAATTGCCCTCTTTAGAGTAATTGCCCCTGATCCAACAGAGGTTCCTACAGCATTTGCAACATCGTTTGCCCCAATGTTCCATAACATGTAAAATCCGATAATTAATGCTAAGGATATGAGAAATATTTCCATAAGATCACTTTGTATTTAGTAACATTCCGATTCGTAGGGCCTCTTTTTCCGCCAGATGAGAAATTTTTCCAATTTCTTCGATAAAATGTAACCATAAGATAAAATCTGCAAAATTTAAAGAGTGACTTAAACTGAAAAGTTTTTTCTTTAAATCCTTTTTAATCACATCAGCCTCATGCTCCTTTAACGAGATATCATGGATTTTATTTTTCATTTTGAGTGCAACAGGCCCTCCAAAGGAAGCCTCTATTAACATATCAAGATCAAATACCATCTCTTTTAAAATCCAGGTGGTATCTAGATTGGTATCGATAAATTCTGTGAGCATATCCTCAATACCTGGGACAGTAGGGAGTTTTTTTAAGATGAGGATATCAGCAATGTCTTCGGCAATATCTGCTATATGATCCTGAAGGGTTAAAATTTCGAGAAAATTAATGCGGTCCATAGAAAAAAAATAGCTTTTTGGCAAAGAAGCTCTAATATCATTTTTTATTAGATCAGCATCATACTCAAGCTCAGAGATTTTTTTCGCAATGGATTCAATTTTCTCTAAATCTGAGGCTACACGCACCTCACAAAGCTCTTTGAGCTTTGCTAAGCATGCGCAGGTCTTCTCCATATGGAGTTGCAAATGTGAAAAGGGAGTTTTCGGAATTAGTTTCGAAAGTATATACATTGACTAAATTGTATGTTGAGGAGGTTTTTTATAGCTAGATTTTTTTTCAAATATTGCGTTTTTTTCTGCGTTAGACAAAATGCGATAGGCTCCTCTTGGCATAGGGCCTAATTCTAGGTTCCCTAATCGCACTCTTTTTAAGGCTGCAATATTTAATCCGGTTCTTGCAACTAAAAGACGAACCTCATGTTTTCTCCCTTCCATAACAGTAATTGAGATCACCTTTCTTTTCTCTTTATGTACACCAACAGGGGTAACTTTCTTACCTTCTATATATGTTCCTTTTCGGATTTTCTCAATATCAGTATTAAGGACCTCTTCTTTTGTGGTCACCATGTATTGCCTCTCAATATTTGAGGAAGGATGCATCACTGTATTTGCAAAGTCCCCTTCAGAGGTAACCAAAATAAGACCTTCAGTATTTTTATCAAGACGTCCTACGGTAAAAAGGCGAGCTTTTCGATCTTTAATTAAATCAAGAGCCAGCTTGTCATGTTCATCATACCCTTTAGAACTACAGATATAACCAGCAGGTTTATTTAAGATGTAGGTAATTTGTTTCGCAGGTTTTTTTGAAATTGGCTTGCCATCTACTGTGATAAAGTCTTTTTTTGGATCAGCTACTGTTCCAAGTTGTGTACAAATTACCCCATTTAAGGTGACTCTACCATCTTCGATGAGAATATCAGAATTTCTGCGAGAAGCAATCCCAGCGGTGGCAAGAATTTTATTTAAACGAATTTTTTCCATATGAAGATAGTTTTCCCTATTTTTTAGGTTATATGGTACCATAAGGTCAAATTTACAAAAAGCGAATATGAGTATATGGGGAAACTAATTCTTGTAAGGCACGGTAATTCGGTGTGGAATCAAAAAAATATTTTCACCGGATGGGTCGATGTCTCTCTTTCAAAAAAAGGTATTATAGAAGCAAGCGATGCAGGAAAGATCCTTGCAAAGGTAAAATTTGATGCCATTTTCACTTCGACCCTTTCAAGAGCAATCATGACTTTGCAATTGATGATGCTTGAAAATGAAGATCTTAGAACTTTAATTATAAGTCATGGAGAGGAAAAAAAATTTCTTCACGGGGTAGATATGTCTACCTCTATTATAGCTGAATGTGCTGAGGCTTTAAATGAAAGGTATTATGGAGACATGCAGGGGAAAAATAAAGATGAGGTCAAAGAGGAACTTGGAGAGCAAAAATTCAAGGAGATTCGTAGAAGTTTTTTGACACCACCACCAAATGGGGAGAGTTTAAAAATGACTATTGAAAGAGCTTTGCCCTATTTTCATGAGAAAATTTTACCAAAAGTGCGTCGCAATGAAACGGTTCTTGTGGTAGCTCACGGCAATTCACTGCGAGGGATCGTAAAAGAGGTAAAAAAAATTTCTGATGAGGACATTGCGGGGGTAGAGATTGCTACAGGTTCCCCTTTGATTTTTGCATTCGAAAATGGATGTTTTAAAGAAGGAAAGATATGACTACAACAAAAGTGCAAGAGGGGTATGCAAAGGGGGAGAGGTATCAGAAAGACTTTTCTTTTTCTGCGCGAAAAGCAATTACCAAGAATATGTTAAGAGCAAAAGAGCAGATCACTGACTTGCTTGGAGCGAAAAAAACGGTTAATTTGAGCTTTATGCCGTCTATGGATGAGATTTATTTGAAAGTGATCTATGAGGTATTGATGCCAAGGGCGCAGCGGACGGGCAGAAATGAGATATTGGTGCCAAAGGGAGAAAAAACGTCTTTAATAAGATTATTGAAAGGCGCCGGTCGGTTGGGGCTCAGCTTTAAGGAGGTGGAGGTAGAAAAGCTAGATGCTGCCATTTCTAAACGAACCTTGAGTGTAATGATCTCTTGGTGTGAAGAGTTTTCAGGAAAGATCCATCCGATCTTTCAAGTGGCTAATCTTTGTAAAGAGCAAGACCTATTCTTGTTTGTCGATGCAACCGAAAGTGTGGGCAAAGTGTTTTTCAGGTTTCAAGATAGTAATATTGATATGATTGCTTTTTCTTATGGGAGCATGGCTTGTGCAGCTGGGGATCATCCACAAATGAAAACTGATGCCTGGGGAGAATTGTTTGATCTAAAGGATTTTTTTGCTATGTCAGCGTTTGCAGAAGAGGCGTTGGAGATGATGGATGTGAATCCTATGGAATATTCTATCATTAAGAATGAAGTGATCGATCGAGTGGAAAATGGCCCACTTGCTTGTAAATTTGCAAACAAAGGGGCAAAATTCCTCTTTGATCGATGGTGTTTTTCCTTTGATGGAGTTCTTGCAGAAAATTTAGCCTATTTATTAAGAGAGAAAGGAATTTTGGTAGAATATGTTCACGGTGCAAAAGAAACTGTTGCCTTAAGGTTTGACTTAATGACCTCTAAAATACAGATTTTTGAGATGTGGGATACTATTATTGAGACGGCAAAGGCAATCAAGGAGTTTTCAAATGATTAGGGAAAAGTATCACCATCTATTTTGGGATTTGTATAGCGATAAGATGCACAAATGGATTATTAGCCACCCTCATGCAGGTAAATGCGAGGGGAGGGAGTTTTTCCATCAGAAACTTGAAATATCTTATAAGATCCATTTGGTCTACGATGAGGAAAAAGATCTATTCACGAAGATGACTTATCAGGTTAGTGGGAGAACTTTTATGATCGCTCTGTTAGAAGGGCTTGCTGAGATGGTGTTGAATAAAAAAGTGTCAACAATTGCCCATCTTCGAGCGGACGATCTTTTAGAAACTCTTTCTGCTTATGAAATTACTGATCGCTATAGCGATGATGATATTAGTGATTATGTCCAATATCTTTCCCGATATGCAAACCACGTGATTGACTCATATATTCAAATTATGGAGGATATTGTCCCTATAAAATATACAACACCGGAGGGTTTACATCATTTTACAGTTGAAAATGAAGGGATAGCGAATTTTTTTGATCTTGAAAAACCTGCGCAAATTTCTCATTTGGAAAGGGTTTTAGAAAATGATATTCGCCCTTATGTCCAACTTGATGATGGGAATGTGAAAATCAAGGATATGACCAAAAATGGGGTTGTTTTTATCGTATACGAGGGCAATTGCACCTCCTGTCATGCCTCCGGATCGACAACACTATCGGCAATTACAAACATTTTAAAGGCAAAAGTGCATGAGAGATTGGAGGTCTTGCCTTTCCTTGGATCTTAAACTTTTTTATAGACTTACTAAACTTAATTCTTGTAAATTCTCTAATAGATCAGCCTCGAATTTTTTTTCCATTAGACTACTAAACTTAAACAAGTATGCTTTAATCTTACTTTCTGAATAAGGATCTATTTCCCATTTCTCTTTATATAAAGCAGTAATTCTAGATTCGATTTTTAAAGAAATATCGATTTTTTCCTTGGTTGTTAGGTCTTTAAAACCACGCCATTTTATTGCTAGGGCCTCAGAAATTGCCATTTCCTCAACTATCTTAACAACTTTTTCCCAAATTAAACTAATGACTAAAGTGAATCTTTTTCGTATCTCTTCTGTGGTTGTGGTAGGGGAAATACTATCATGGCTGTTAGGTATTTGTATAGAAAAATACTTTCGTACAATAGGGAGTGTAGCAATTGCTTTTTGAGCAAATTGAGTCACATTTACCACGCAATTATCGGCAACAAAACTAAAAAGAAAGTCACTAATTTTTATGTTAAGATCTTTTTTTGCATTTTCTGTTAGTGGTAGCTCATTTACTAGTTCTTGATATTTTTTTTTAACTTCTTTTATATCTTTAGAATAAAGTTGGAGTTCTCTATGTAGGGAAATGGTAGAGTACAATTTTTTCCTATAGGCAGACATGATGGAATCTATTCTAAATGGGACCCTTCTTACCTTGTACAAGGAATAAATTGCATTTTGGTCTTCTTTTAAAATGACTCTTATTGCTGTTAAAAAGGTAGTTTTTTCATCAAAAGGAAAGCGATCTAACCTCTGCAAAGCATTATAAATAAAGGCATTTTCTGAAAAATAAGGGGGGATTATACAATCAAAATTTATCACGACTACCAACTTTTGAGTGTGTAAGAGTATAACCGCTCATCTAAAAAAAAGTACATTACTATTTTTTTTCTGAAGAGAGTTTTTCCGCTTTAAAACGAAATCCACCTTCTTCACGCTCTTCTATTTCAAGGGGGGTAAACCCAGAGTAAGTAAGTAATTGCTCTACAAAATTTTCCCCTTTATAAAAGTGGGCGCCTAGCTTTTCCATCAATTCTTGTCTAACAGGGTTGTTATCAGTAGTAAAGATAGTACCAATAAAAATAGCGCCATTTTCTAGAGATTGATGAATCTTCTCCATTGTAGACTTAAGCTGCGCAGAAGGTAAATAGGGAAGAATATCAACTGGTACGACAAGATTAAAAGGTCCTCCATAGGACTCCATTGTTGTTATGTCCCCTTTGATT
>CAMDFS010000054.1 GCA_945897715.1 Chlamydia trachomatis | reverse complement strand
GGTTTTATCACCATCCCTCCATACAACCTGCCACATTACAAGTTCCCAATGTGGACTATTATTGTCCTTGGATCAATCAAGATACTTTAGCAGGGAGCGTCTCATCAAAATTCTGCAATACATTTCAAAGAGTAGATCTTACCATGGACAGAACCTATTATCTTGGAAATTACCTTGCAGTAGGTCCTTGGATAGGGATTCTAGGAGCATGGGATGACCAGGATTTCTATGTGAAAATTGGTCCAATTGCCGATGCAAATCCACCGGCAGATGCAGATATACGAATAATGACCCAAAACATGAGCTGGTGGTGCATTGGACCTTATATAGGTGTAGATTCCTCCTACTATTTTTACGATGAATGGGCTATTTTTTGTACCGGCGGCGCCTCACTTAATTTAGCTCTTCACTACACAAATTCTCTTGTCACAGACGCCTCAGAAAATAATACAGTCATCTACTCAAACACCGGGGCAAAAATTCCTTCCATTGAGCCAATGTTTGAAACTTCTTTAGGTCTTCGGTGGGATAGCGCTGGCCAAGATTGGGGGTTAAGAGTCCAAATTGGATGGGAGCTACAAGCATATCTTGATCACTGTACTTTTTTCCAAACAATGGACAATACTTTTTCTTCCCTTCCTTCGTATGGAACCTATGGGATGCAAGGTCTTACAGTAAAGATTCGCTTAAACTTCTAGTAAACCATTTGTTACAATAATTATTGACAAGAGCTCCGCAAGAATTTATACTCTTTCCTTAAGTGTATTTATTCTTTCTTTAGGAGTGATATGAAAGGTTTCTTTCTATTAACGTTTTTTCTTTCCATTTCATATCTTTATCCTGGCAATATAAATGGTAATCATGCCCCTGCTGAACATGGGATGGTAAATGATGAGTTTGCAAGCGGCATCCCACGTCCATACTATAGAGCAGGTGAAGATGTCTCCTTTGCATTTTCTGCAGCCTATACATTTTGGGTCCCGTATATGGATGCATTGAATATTGCCTACTCTAATGCTCCAGATTTCAGTGTTTATGATCTTGAAGTAGGGAATGTAATTCAACCAATTACTTCAGGGAAAAGTGGATTTCAAATACAAGCAGAAAAATACCTCCATTTTGATGATTGGAGATGGTGTATTGGCTATATGTGGTTTTACAATCCAAACTCCCTGTCAGACAAATCCTATGAAATGCCTTTTGTTTATAAATCCCCTTGGATAGAGAGCTCCTTTTTAGATTTAGCTGATGTATCCTCTAGCTTTAGCAATCAATTCAATAGTCTCAAAGGAACCCTTGATCGCTCTTTAGCTCTTTCTCATAACTTTAACTTTACCCCATTTATAGGTATTATTGGTGCTTGGGAGACTTCTCGTCTAAATGCTGAAATAGCAATACAAAGAACTTATGATGACTTTGAAGTGTTAGGGATGAGAAACACAATGTACTGGTGGTGCATAGGACCCTATAGCGCCCTTGAATTATCCTGTCGATTTTTCAAAGGGGTCTCTCTTTTTCTAAAAACAGGGTACTCAATAAACCTTGCCAAAAGAGATGTCTATCAATTTCAGAACAACGGAGAATATGACACTCCAAATGTTAGAGTCCCCATTCAAGATTTTCAAGATCATGTATGGGCTGTAGAGCCTATGTGCAGTGGACAGCTTGGAATGAAGCTAGACTATTCCATTAAGCGCTGCGCTTTCTTTTTTGACATCTCTTGGGAGCTACAAACATGGTTTCGTCATATGGGATTTCTCCCAGCAAATGACAGGATGGGCTTAAGAGGAAACTATTCTATGCAAGGACTTACCGCCTCTTTTGGATTTGTTTTGTGAAAGAATTGATTGACTATATATACACAACAATTTATATATGTATATAAAAAAACAAATTTCACGGAGAGGACAATGAATAAGAGAAACTTGCTTACATTAGTACCGATGTTACTAATGACTACGTCAGCATTTGCATCACCATCACCATCTATTAGCGGCAACAAAGTTAACCCTACTGCAGTCATTCCTCGTAACAACTTTATAGATTATTCCATCGGTGGAGAGAGCGACTTTTCATATACATGTGGTGTAGAAATTCAAGGAATTAAACCTATGCCTACCACAAGCCTTGGTCACTATGGATATGTTTCAACACCTACTGCGCCATTTGACGCCAAACCCTCTATTTCCCCTGATCAATCGTTTGTAATGGCAGTATATGGAATTACAGTGATAAGCTCTAAAGATAAAGGGCTCCTTCTAAGAATTGAAGGAACGCACCACAATAAATCCCCAGACTTAAATTTTCTGTTAGCATCAGGAGACACCTCTATATTCTTAAACGATATTTATTCAGGAGAACTAGCAGATCAAGCTTATGGTGGGCTGTTCCATCAAGAAACTCATAAACAAACAAATATCTATGTCAGTTTAGCTGGATATTCCCTTCAATATAACAGGACATTTTTCCAAACATATTACGGGGTTTCTTATAGCTGCTTAAATTATAACACAACAGTAATTGGGTCAGTACTTTCTCCTAACACTACAGATACGCAAAAAGGCTCTCAGTCAAGTATTGGTGGAGGAATTTTTGCTGAAGTTGAGGCAGGGGTAATCTTATATGAGACAGGTGATTCCGCATTTATGATCGTAAGTAGATTTAGACAAGGCTCTGAAGCCCTAAATAACAGTGGTTCTCTAAGCAAATTTTCAACAGATGGCGTAACAGAAGTTATCACTCAGACTCATAACTCAAAATTAGATACTTGTTCCTATACTTTCTATTCTGACAATAGACTTGCTCTTTCCTATGTTTCTAAACCAAATACTACCGATCCAACCTTCTTCTCAATAGAGGCTGGGGTAATGTCTCTTCTTGAGCAAGGGAAGAATTTGATACATAAAAAAGCACATGATGCTCCTGGAGATTTCCATACACCTGGTGTATACCTCAGAATGTCTTACACAATGTAATACAAATTCATGGATTAAGAAAAGCTCTGCAAGAAATTGCAGAGCTTTTTTTTTGCTATCAGATAAAGCTAATTACGCAAGAGGTCTAATAAAAAAAGTCTAGTGTTTTAAAGAAAACAATGCAGAAAGAAACCCCTCAACATCTTTTAAATCATTGTATATTCCAAAGCTTATTCGTAATACAGAATTTAGCCCTAAAGAATGCAGTAAAGGCTGAGCGCACATATTTCCCGCCCTTACAGAAATATTATCTAGAGATAAAAGCGTGGCAATGTCTACTGGGTGCATCCCTTCCATCGTAAAGGTTAAAATCGATGAGCCGCGGCAATCAGGGGTCACAAATTTCACCTTTTTTTTCAAACCATCATAGAGTTCACATGACAAGGCATATTCATGCGCTTTAATCTTTTCAAATCCGATCTCATTAAGAAAATCTATAGCTGTTCCAAGACCTAAAATAGAGGCAATCATCTGTGTTCCTGCTTCGAATTTATGCGGTGCAGCCCGGAAAGTAACCTCCTCATCCACCCTTTCCACCATCCCCCCACCAACATGAAAAGGATCCATCTGTTCTAAGAGAAACCCCTTTCCAAAAAGGATCCCCACACCTGTAGGTCCATACATCTTATGCCCCGAAAAAGCATAAAAATCTACATCGAGATCTTTCATATCCACCCTATCATGAGCAATCATCTGTGCACCGTCAACAACAACAATTGCAGAGACTGCATGTGCAAGCACCGCCATCTCTTTAATCGGATTGACACTGCCAAGTACATTAGATTGATGCGCGATTGCAACAATCTTTGTCTTTGGGCTAAGTTTTTTCTTAAAATCTTTTAAATCACTAAAAGTAATAAACTGCCCCTTTTTCCTCTCACAAAGAAGTTTCCAAGGTAAATAGTTTGAGTGGTGCTCAGCAATAGAGACTAAAATCTCATCCCCTTCAGAAATACCCTTCTCCCCAAATGCATAGGCAATTAAATTCAGGCTCTCAGTTGCTGAGTGGGTGAAAATCACCTCATCACTTTCACAAGAAATAAATTTTGCCACTTTATCACGAACTTGTTCTAAACGACTTGTCGCCTCTAAAGCATCTTTATACAATCCCCTATGAACTGTAGCATATTCATCAGAATAAAATTTTGTGATCGTATCAATCACCCTCTGGGGTTTATGTGTTGTCGCTGCTGAATCAAGGTAAATAAGGTCCACCCCATCTTTTTTCTTAGCAAAAATAGGGAATTTTTCCTTCATTATTCTATCAGCCTTGTAAAGCTTCTACATACGCTCTCATCTTTAATCTCATCAAGGAAAAAAGATAAAAATCCCTTCTTTAAAAGAAGCGCTGCCTTTTGCTTAGAGATCCCACGTGAGGTGAGGTAGAAAAGATCTTCTTCATTCAACGTAGAAATTGTCGCCCCGTGAGAGGCTTTCACATCATCGGCAAAGACCTCTAGATTTGGCTTAGAATACCCCCTTGCATCTTCTCCAATAAGTAAATGTTTAGAGAGTTGATAACTATCTGTTTTTTGCGCCACCTTATCAACATAAATCTGCCCTTCAAAGCTTGCCCTTGCCTTCTGATCACTTACCCCTTGATAATGCTCTCTAGAAGTTGTATATTCTGCCAAATGCGAAATATGGACTAAATGAGCAATGATTGCATCCCCTGCTCCATTCCAAAATCCTAGCAAGTCACAATTTGCCCTCTCTTCTAACAAATAGGCACGAATTTCATTTCTAAATAGCTTACATCCAATTGTCCCACTTTTATGAGTAAAGGAGGCATCTTCTTTTACTGTAGCCCTTGTATCTAAAAGAACGGTATTGTTATGATCGATTGTACTTGTTTCAAAAAAGACCACCTTGGCATGCTTTTCTACAGAAACATCGACAGAGCGATTAATGCAATTATTTGCCCCCTTAACTTCGATGATGTGATGGAAGCAAGTCTCTACACCCTTCCCTACAAAAACCTGCAGCCTTGGACAAAATAACTTCCCCTCATTTTCAAACTTCTCAAAAATTGTGATCAAATCGGTAGATTGATTCACAAAAATACAAAATGTCTCTTCAAAGCAGCCACTATTTAACAATGAAAAAAAACTCTCCTCTTTTGAGAGCATTCTTTCAAATCGATTCCGGATCACAAGTCCATATTTTTCCAGAGCAAGTGCAAGCGGGAGAAATTCTATCCCTTCCCCTTGTACAGAAATTCGATACCCCTCAATAGAAAAATCTAAAGCTGAGTCCTGAAGCCCTTGTAAGGAAATGTATTTAAATTCTTCACTCTTTCTTGTTGGAAATCCCACCTTCAAAGCCTTTTCTCGAGCACGTTGCTGCAAGTCAGAAAGCAGCGAAGTAAGAGGAGAAGTTTCAAGAAGTTCTAAAAACATTGACTATACCCCTTTTCCTCTAGCTCCAAACTTAAAGACTTATCGCCAGTTTTTACAATCCGTCCACCCTTCATCACAAACACCACATCAGGCTGGATATAATCAAGTAGCCTTTGGTAGTGTGTTATCAATACAATACATTTGTCTTTGGCTCTAAAAGAGTTTACCCCTTCTGCTACAACTTTTAGTGCATCAATATCTAACCCTGAGTCCGTTTCATCTAAAATCACACATTTTGGGTTCAATACCTTCATCTGTAAAATTTCATTTTTCTTTTTCTCTCCCCCTGAGCAACCTTCATTTAATCCTCTGTCTAAAAAAGCAAGGTTTACTGCCATCTCATTTGCTATCCCCTCGACCTTTTTTCTAAATATTACTTTGTCTATTTCCCCGTAGAGAGCAATATAGGCAGCATATAAAAAATCAATAAAAAGAAGTCCTGGAATTTCTATTGGGTACTGAAAACTTACAAACAAACCCTTCTTAGCCCTTTCCTCAGGGGTAAGCTCTGAAATATCCTCTCCTTCAAACAACATCTCTCCAAAAACTTCATAAGAAGGATGCCCAGAAATTGCCTTGGACAGGGTGGATTTCCCAGCACCATTTGGTCCCATAATTGCATAGACTTTTCCAGCTTCTACTTTTAAAGATAGATCCTTTAAAATTTCAATCTCTTCGACTTTAGCCCTAATATTTTTTAGCTCTAACATAGTTTATCCTACTGAGTGTTCCAGTTTTAAGGTTAATAATTTTTCGGCCTCTACAGCAAATTCTAACGGCAATTTTCCGATCACCTCTTTACAAAATCCATTTACAACCATGTTAATCGCATTCTCTCTTGCTATCCCCCGTGATTCTAAATAAAAGAGCTGTTCCTCATTCATTTTTGATGTGGACGCCTCATGCTCAATACTTGCAGAACTATTATGCACTTCAATATAAGGGAAAGTATTTGCGCTACAACAATTACCCACAAGCATGGAGTCACATTGGGTGTAGTTACGGGCATTTTTTGCTTTGGAAGAGACATGGACAAGACCGCGGTAGCTATTATGAGAGTTATCTGCAGCAATTCCCTTAGAAATAATAGTAGAGGAGGTGTTTTTTCCTTTATGGACCATCTTTGATCCAGTATCTGCCTGCATAAACCCATTTGTCAAAGCTACAGAATAAAACTCCCCAACTGATTCATCCCCTTCTAAAATGCACCCAGGATATTTCCAGGTGATTGCAGCACCAGCCTCTACCTGTACCCATGAAATTTTAGATTTAAACCCTTTACAACGACCACGCTTGGTCACAAAATTATAAATCCCACCCTTACCTGTCTTTGGATCTCCGCTATACCAATTTTGCACTGTAGAATACTTGATCTCGGCATGATCTTCTACCACAAGTTCAACAACTGCTGCATGCAACTGATTCTTATCATAGGCAGGTGCTGTGCACCCTTCTAGATAACTTACATAAGAACCTTTTTCAGCAATGATTAACGTCCTTTCAAACTGCCCTGTCTCTTTTTCATTAATTCTAAAATAGGTAGAGAGCTCAATGGGACAAATGATCCCTTCAGGAACATAGACAAAGGAGCCATCGGAAAAAACAGCAGAATTTAACGCTGCATAATAGTTATCTCCAATAGGGACTACCGACCCTAAATATTTTTCAAGCAATTCTGGATATTTTTTCACAGCTTCTGACATAGCGCATAATACAACACCTGCATCCTCAAGGACTTTATGAAACGTGGTCCCTAAAGAGACAGAATCAAACACTACATCCATAGCTACATTAGAGAGCCTCTTTTGCTCCTCTAACGGAATTCCCAATTTTTCAAAGGTACGGAGAATCTCTGGATCAACTTGATCAAGACTTGCTAATTTTGGTTTATTTTTTGGAGCTGCATAATAAGAAATGTTTTGAAAGTCAATAGGGGGGAAAGTGGTGTTACTCCATGTCGGTGGCTTCATTTCCAGAAATTTTTTATAGGCTTTTAGCCGAAACTGTAACATGAATTCAGGCTCTTCTTTAATCGCAGAAATTCTCTGAATGACTTTCTCAGAGAGCCCTTTATCAAAGACAAGCGATTCAATTTCTGTACGAAATCCGTACTTATACTCTACTCTTTCTTTTAAAATTTCTTCTGTGGTCATCACATGCTCATTGGTTAATAAGCATTATAAGGCTTCTACAGATAACCCTCAACTCTAAAATAGACTATTTATATTGAAACTCTTCCTTGCTTTTTTGATTTTTGAAGTTATCTAATTGCCTAGCCACCTTTCTTTTTTGATCACTTGAAATCAGTGAGAATAAATTAATCGGGTCTTGAGATGTAGAAGATTGCAAACTTGAGGATTGAATCAAAGCAAATGGTTGCTGACAAGGAGCAAAATAATCCTTTTCTTTTTGTCTACGCTCTAAAGAATAGGCTGAATTCTCATCCCCTAACGTTTTCATTTCTACATAACCTGATAATCTATTCAATTCAGTTGTAAACAAACCCAAGGTTATAATAGATAAAATATTTAAAAAAATTTGAACAACTAGTGCAATTAAAGCTTTCCAAGGAGTTCCACAGCTCCACATCCGATTTGCCTTATCCATCACATCTTTTTTAAATGGAACCCCACAAGCTGAAAGAAGTTTGATCCCCAAAACATTAATGCATTTTACAAATATATTATGAAAAATATTTCCTAAAAAAATACCTATTGACTTGACCCATTCAACAATCACATCTAGTGGTCTTGTTACATTATATAGATACTGCCTTCCTTCATAGGAGCGAACTGCAAATCTACAAACTACAGGGACATCTTTATCTGAAACTCCATATTGTTCATCTGCTTCCCTTATATCCAAGCGAAAATAAAATGGTGTTTGTAACATTGTGTACCTTTGGATATTACTCTAATTAGTAGGTTTAAATTTAATAAATTCTTCTGGAATTGAACTTGTCCAATCTCCTGGACCGAATAACCATAAT
>CAMDFS010000053.1 GCA_945897715.1 Chlamydia trachomatis | reverse complement strand
TTCTACATCGTTTTCGATGACTACATTTCCGAGGTGTTGGATTTTTGAATGCGTTCCTGTTTTTTTGCAGGAGTTGTAGCCGAAGCCGCAGCTTCCTATGACACAATTTGGTTGTAGTATGACTCTATCGCCGATTTGAGAATCTTCTCTAATGATGACGCCTGAGTGGATGAGGCAATCATTGCCTAGGGAGGATTTTGGGCCGATAGATACGTGAGAATGGATGATGGCGTTATCGCCAATTTTTACATCTCTATCAATGACAACATAAGGACCAAGCTCTGGGTTTTTACCAATTTGAGCAGTGGGATGGATGCAGGCTGTGGGATGGATATTTGAGAAGCCTGATTTAGAATGATCTTCTAATAGAAGATTTGTGATTTGCTCAAAGACAAGGGAAGGTTCATCGCATAAGAAGTAATTTTTTGAAGTATCAAGAGGAGTTTGTTTGGTAACGCAAATAGCGCCTGCATGAGTGTGAAGTAGTTGTGAGGTATATTTTTCATTGTGTAGAAAAGATACCTCACAATTTGAAGCCTTTTTTAAACTATTCACTCCTGTTAGTACAATATTAGGATTGCCTGTAAATTCTACAGATACTAATTTTGCAAGTGTTGCAAGAGTGTATAGTGGTGGGCTCATTAGTTGACTTTTTTAGCTTCTGTGGTTGTCTTGTTTTTTGCATTATTTTCTGCATCATACATTTTATTAAGCTCAACAATTACTTGGGGAGTAACATCAAGATCTGCTGTGTAATGAAATACCTGATCTTGGTTAATGATGAGAGAATATTTTTGTTCTTCAGCAAGAGTATGAGAAGCGATTTTGATTTTGTCTGACATTGTGCTCATTGTCTTCATATTAGCTTGCTGAAGCATGTAGTAATACTGTTGCTGATGGCGTTGAAGGTCAATTGATAATGCCTGTGCTTTATTCTGAAGTTCTTTTTCAGCCTCAGGGCTTAAGGAATCTCGAACAAATTCATCTTCAAGTTTTGCTGATGCTTCTTTCATTTGATTGGTTAAATCTTGGATGGCTTTTTCCATTTGATCTTTCATTTGATTGAAATTTTCTTGCTCTCTTTTACCGAAAGCTGAGTCTGCAAAACACTTTGCAAAGTCTACGACTCTTGCTGAGTTTTTGCTTGATTTTGCAGCTAGTGGAAGAGTAACAGCAGTGCATACTGTTAAACATAGTATTAAATTCTTTTTTACAAAGTTCATTGTTCATCCTTTTTGATTGGTTAAAAGTGATCGTATTTTACTATAACGAAGTCTTTTATACTACCTTTTTTTTCGATTGGTTCATTCTAAAATTGTCCTGACATACTAAAGAAAACATTTTGTATTTGAGGGTTTATTCCTGAGCCAGGTAGTGTAATCTCATCGGGGTTGATAGGATATCCATAACCTATAATAAAGGGAAGTTGTTTACCGATGTGTAATC
This sequence comes from Chlamydia trachomatis, assembly GCA_945897715.1. Lineage (GTDB taxonomy): Bacteria > Chlamydiota > Chlamydiia > Chlamydiales > 2-12-FULL-49-11 > JAJACQ01. Next base: position 6,990 of record CAMDFS010000053.1, on the reverse strand, counting down.
GGATCCCAACGCCGACGCTGCTGTATAATTTATCTCTAACAAAAGGGTTGTCAGTGACTGAACCTGAGTCGAAGAAGGCAAAGACGTCTAAAGGCTGGATGATTTTCTGTAAGAGTTCTGCAGAGAATAATGCCGATAGGGTACCACCTGTTGGGTTGTTGGGGCTGAAAAAACTACCTACTTGTTTTGGAGCGTACCCTCTTAAGGTGCCCACCCCTCCAAGGAAGAATTTTTCTGTTAATGGTAGTTCATTTGGTTTTCCATCCATTAAAGGTTGGATAAATTTTAGATCGCCGCGTAATTTGAGGGTGGCATTATGCCATAGAGGGTGATAGTAGGAGTTAAGATAGGAAAACTTAAGAAAAGGAAAATCTCTGATAGTAGTAAGATTTCTTACAAGACCAGCAAATTCGGCTTCAAAGTTTGACTTTAGTCCTTTATGAGGAATAAATGGATGGTCTGTAGAGTTGTATCCAAATATTAGAGCACCGCCAGAAATGATACCGCTATTTTTTTCTTGCTCAATGAGCTCTAATCTAAGTTTTTCTTTTTCAGCTGCTTCCTTTGCTATATCGGTATCAGAGGCTGTAGTTGATGCAACAGATGGTATCTGCTTTATGGAAATGACTGAGTCTTTGACTCGCCACTTTACTCCGCCGGAGAAATAAGGGTTGATAGGGTAGGAGGCGCTAATTCCACCGCCGGCGGAATATAGGGCATAGTTATCAGAAATTGTCCCATCATTTTTCACTTGTAGATCCATCCCTAATCTCCATAAAGAGTCATTGATATAGGGATTGATCCAAGAGACTGTTGCAGAGAGTTCTTTTGCTGCAACCATACCATTAATGTCGAGATACTGACCTCCGCCTCTTAAACTATTTAGGCCATCTGACCATACTCTGGTAAGGCCCTCAAGATTAAAATTGTTTTCAGTGAGGCTGATTTCACCAAAAATATTGGCAGTAGAGTTTGCTCCAGCTGATAAATGAAAGGTTGCTGTTGTGTTTTCTTCCACTTCAATCCGAACATCTCTATATTGGTTATCTGGGCTATCTAGATGGTCACTTTTAATTGCATAGACGCTAACATTCTTAAAGTATCCTGTTGCTTGTAGTCTTTGTTGTGTGGACTTCATTTTAGAGGAATCAAAGATTTCTCCTGGAGTCATGTCTGTTCTTTGGTAGATCACATTGTTATCTGTTTTAGTGTTCCCAGATACAACAATCAAACCCACTTTATATTTATCAGATTCTTCCACATTGTAAATGATGCTATACTTGAGGTCACTTTCAGGGATTAAGTCGTAGTTTACGCTTGTGTCGAGATATCCTTTTTTTGTGTATAAGTTTTTGATTTCTTCTTGTGTCTGAAGTACTTTTGTCGATGAGAAGACATCACCTTTTTTAATTAATAGTGTTTTCTCTAAAGATTCTGTGGGCTCAAGGCTGTTGCCTTTGAATCCAATAGTGCCTATGTGATAGAGTTCACCTCGATCTAAAGTGATAGTTAGGGCAAGTTTGTCTTTTTTAGATTCAGTAAGGTCCATGTGCACTTTAGCATCGATGTATCCTTCATTTTGAATGAAATGTGTAATTGTTTGCTGATCACTATCACGATCAGTATCTTTTATCACGCCACTTCCTGTTAGCCAGTTAGTGAGGATATTAAATTTAGAGGATCTGATCATCCCATAGACGATGCTTTGTTCTTTCTTGGTAAAGCCTGTTAAGACAATCTCGTTGATATGACCAAGGGGGCCTGCATTTACATAGATATGAGCGATTGCCTCGCCAGTCCCAGGGGTCTCTTCTACTTTGTAGGTGACATCTGCTTTGAAATAACCACGTTTGATAAGAAAATCTCTGATGTCTATAATGGATTGATAGAATTCTCCTCTATTGTATTCCATTGGAGTGGTTAGTTCCCCTTTTTCAAGGATTTTTTTTGCGCTGTATACGGTGTCATTGACTGTAAATTTAACAATAGTCGGACGTAAAGTAACATTTAAATGGATGTAGAGCTTTCCGTCATGCTTTGTGATTTTTGGATCAACGATCTGATATTTTTGGGATAGGGTGTGTAGGTCGTTATCAAATTCTGTTTGGCTGAACTTATCACCTTCTTTAAGGTGCATTTCTGTCAAAACTTTTTCTTTTGCATCTTGATTTAACGGTGCAGAATTTGTGATAGTTACTGTAATTTTTTCAACACTAACCTTTTCAAAGGAATCATACAGCGTAGGGTTTGCTGTTAATTGCATGCAGAAAGTAAGAAGTAAGGTAAGGAGTGTTTTTTTCATTTGATCCCTTAAAGTGAGAATTTTTTACTAATTGTAAGACTTTGGAATATTAAAATAAAGTTCTTTCTGATAGAGCTTTTGATAAAGTCCCTTCATCAAGAAAATCCAAAGAACTGCCAATAGGCATTCCTAGTGCAAGTCTTGATATCTTGACGCCAAGTCCCTCTAATTCCTTTTTCAAAAACAGAGAGGTAGCATCCCCTTCAAGTGTTGCATCAAGTGCTAAGATGACTTCTTTTGTCCCCAGTGTTTTAATGCGATCTTTTAAAGCGTGCAGGTGTAAGTTTTTTGGGGAGAAATTGTTGGTAGGGGATAGCAACCCATTTAAGATATGATACATTCCCAGAAACATATGTGTGCTTTCCACAGCAAAAAGATCCTTTTGAGAAGAGAGAATACAAAGGTGGGATGTATCTCTTTTACTTTCATCACAAAAAACACATGGCTTATCTTCAGATTTGTCTAAAAGAGCATGACACAGATTGCAAGTCCCTATCTTTCTTTTTAATTGAGATAGATGATAGGCAAGGGTGTCAAGATCTTCCATGCTCCATGAAATGAGATCAAAGCTGTATCTTTCTGCTGTTTTTTTCCCCACACCAGGAAATTTTTGAAGATTGCTAATTAACGTCAGTAGTGGTTTGGGATATTTCATAAGAAAACCTTTTTTTGTAGAGAATCTAAAAGAGTAGAAGGTTTTAGGATAATCTTCAATCATTACTCTTCTTTCAAAATTCCATTTCCTTGTATAATTGCTAAAAATTTGAGAAAGTAAGGAAAAGCGGTGAAGAAAAAAGCATTTATATTCCCTGGGCAAGGAGCTCAAAAGCCTTTTATGGGAAAATCGTTTTACGATGCCCATTTAGAAGCTAGGGAAGTATACCAGCTTGCTGAAGATCTGTTAAATATGCATATAACGGATAAGATCTTCTCAACAGATGAAGAGAGTTTGAAGCAAACAGATTTTTGTCAGGTGGCCCTATTTGTAACCTCGAGGGCAATTTTAAGAGTTTTAGAGGTACAGGCCCCTGAAATTACTCCATTTGTAACAGCTGGATTAAGTCTTGGAGAATATAGCAGCCTTATCGCAACTAAAAAAGGGCGATTTGAAGACTTGCTGAGGATTATTAAACTTCGAGGTCTTTTTATGCATGAAGCTTCAAGGGTTGTAGATCAAGAGATGAAGGCAGTATTTGGGCTTGAGGAGAAAGACATCCCTAAACAGTATCAGATTGCCAATATTAATTCCCCAGGACAGATCATCATTGCAGGAAGTAAGAAGGAGATGAGAAATGCCGAGGAGGATCTAAAAGCAAGGGGCGCAAGGCGAGTAATTACTCTTAATGTTAGTGGCGCTTTCCATACATCATATATGGATATTGCTAAACAAAAATTAACGCCATTTATCATGGAGTGTAATTTGATCCCAACAGAAATAGCATTTATTATGAACCTCACTGGAAAAGAAGAGAGGAATGTTGACCAAATTAAACAGAATTTGATTGACCAGATTTCTACAAGGACTAGATGGCTTGATTGTATACATACCATGGAAGAAATGGATGTGGATTATATTGAAATTGGACCTTCGCAATTAAGCACAATGAATAAAAAAATGAATTTAAAAGGCGACACTTTTTGCATCGAAGAAGTAAAAGACATAGAGAGGCTATATGAGAAGGTTTGAAAATAAAAAAGTAGTCATTTCTGGTGGGTCAAAAGGGATAGGAAAGCAGATAGCAAAACAATTTTTAGAAGAGGGGGCAACGGTAGCAATTTTAGGAAGATGCCCTGAAAGTGGCGAGCGCGCTTGTAAAGAACTTTCTGGAAATGTTACTTTCTACTCTGTTGATGTAAGTAATCATAAAAAAGTAAAAGAATTTTCTGATATATTATTAGAGAAATGGGGAAGCATTGATATATTGGTGAATAATGCCGGTGTTTCAAAAAATTCCTTGCTTTTAAGAATTACTGAAGAAGATTGGGATCATGTTATAGATACAAATCTTAAATCTGTGTATAATATGACTCATGCATTTTCAAGAAATATTATTAAAAATAAAAATGGACGTATTATTAACATCACCTCAATTGCTGGGGGTGTTGTAGGGGGAAATCCTGGGCAGGCACATTATGGAGCTTCTAAAGCTGCAATTGTTAGTTTCACAAAGGTTGTGGCAAAAGAATTTGCTAAACGTGGGGTGACAGTAAATTGTGTAGCACCTGGGTATACTGAGACGGATATGGTAGATTTTTTAAGTGAGGAGAATAGAAAAAAAGTAGAAGAGATGATCCCTATGCAAAGATTTGCAAATGCAAATGAAATCGCAGATGCGGTCTTGTTCTTAGCAAGTGAGAACGCTTCTTATATTACAGGTCATACACTTGTTGTAGATGGGGGTTTAACTTCATAAGAGATCTAATGGATAAAAAACAAAACACAAGGAAAAAAATGGAAGATATAGAAAAAGAAATCGAAAAAGAAGTAGTGGATATAGTTGTAGAGCAACTTGGCGTAGACGCTTCTGAAGTTACAAGAGACAAGTCTTTTGTAGAAGATTTAAATGCCGACTCTCTAGACCTAACCGAGTTAATTATGACATTCGAAGAGAAGCTTAATCTTGAGATTAGTGAAGAAGAGGCAGTATCATTGAAAACTGTAGGGGATGTGATTCAATATATTATTGCTAAACAATCTCTTTTTCAAAAGTAATTCTATTAGAATTTTGATTTGATGAACATATCACGGGCAGTGTCTGGGTCCGTGATATAATAAAAAAGTCGCATATCTTGAGGGCGTGATTTTACTTCTTCAATGACCTCCAAGAATTTTTCATGGTGATCATGTGGGCAATTAAAGGTTTCTGGGCATGCTGGGTAGCAGCGGAATAGATTTACAGCAAGAGCAAGGTTTTCAGCTTTATAGATATAGTTTAAGAAGGCGTAGGCGTTGTCTATATTTTTTGCAGTTTTGCATATGGCGGTATTTTCAATTGAGGTGAAAAACTTATCTTTTGGAAGGGTGTATTCTAGCTGTGGTTTTTCCTTTTTCATTTCATCCAAGTAAGAGGTTTTTAACAGAACCACCTCTGCATTTTTTGATGTGATAATATCTTTGGCTCTAAAATCTGCATAAGCCACAATAGAATCATTTTGTATTTTTAATAGGTTGCTTACATCCTTTTTCTCTTGATCTGTAAGAAAGTTTTTGTCCCCAAAAAGGTGGAGGGAGGCGATATTAATAGACTCGATAAAATCTGGGGGCATCACTTTTCGGTAGGAGGGGTTGTAATAATCTTTAATAAAAAACTTTTCTTTAGAAATGAGGGTAGGGTCATAAGCTATCCCATACACTTCCCACATATACGGGATAGAATATCTGTTTTCTGGATCAAAATTTTTATTGAGGAGAAAAGGGTATATTTTTTCAAAAAAGTCCAGCTTGGATTTGTCTAATGGTTGAAGAAATCCTTTATCCTCTAGAATTTTACAAGCATAGTCAGTGGGGAAAAGAATGTCGTAACCTTCGGCATTTGTAATTTCAAGCTTTGCGATCAATTCTTCATTAGAGTTGAAGTAGTGTAGACGTACTTTTATCCCTGTTTCTTCTGTAAATGCATTGACCATCTCTAGATCTAAAAAGTTATTGTATACAAATACATTCAGTTCATCCTTGTTATCTGACAAAGAGAAATTTGATATCAGGTGAATTGTACCTAAAATGATAGCAAACAGAGAGCAAATAAAAAATCCACGGATCCATTTTAGCATGCTTCAACCTCCTCTTTTCTCTTTAGTAAGAATAGTAAGGTAATGATACAAATTGTAAATAGCATTACCACAGTTGTCAGAGCATTCATGACAGGAGAGATTCCATATCTTAAAGATGCCACTAGAAATAAAGAGAGGGTTTGCACAGAGGATCCTGCACAAAAATATGTAAGGATATAGTCATCAAAAGATAGGATAAAAACAACAAGGCTTGTAGCAAGAAGGGTAGGCATCATAAACGGCATTACAATTCTTCTAAATGTAGTCCACGAAGAAGCTCCAAGGACTGCCGATGCTTCTAAAAGTGTTGGCGGGAGGTCTTTAAATCTAAGGAACATTAATGGAATGGTTAGACCTAGTCCTAAAACAGTATGACTGACAATGATGGTTGTATACCCTAACGATATGTCCATTCGTGAGAAAAAGCTTAATAATGCAATCCCAAGCATTGTATCAGGAATCAAAAGATTTCCATAAAAAAGAGGGACTAACCCCTTAGTGTGGCCACCAATTGTTTTATAATAGATTAGCAGTGAGGTGAAAAATAAACTTAAAATGGTGGAGGTGATTGCAACAATGATCGAATTTGAAAAGGCAATCCAAATCTGACTATTATGAAAAAGTTCTTTATACCAATGGAATGTGAAAGAGGATAAGGGAGTGGTAATAGGGGTTGAGTTGAAGGAGTAGATAACAAGGAGAGCAAGGGGAAGGTAGAGAAAAAGATAGAAGGATGCAAGGATAAAATAGCAAGGGAGGCTTTTTTTATGAGATATCATGTAATTCTCCCTGCATAGAGCGAAAAAGAGTTTTAAAGCTGATAAAAATTAGATAGGAGCAAATCATAAGAAAACAGATCGAAAGAGTTGTGAAGGCAATCCCTATTGGGGCGGTTGACTCCCCCAATAAATATAGAG
>CAMDFS010000052.1 GCA_945897715.1 Chlamydia trachomatis | reverse complement strand
ATCTCCCTAACTCCAGTCCAGAAGTTAGTATTATCATTTGCCCTTTGTTTAGTTGCGTTCATGTTTGTTCTAGATTACACCATCGCAAATGTTGCTGTGCCTTATATTGCCGGTGGCCTTGGTGTAAGTAGTGATGAAGGGACGTATGTAATTACTTTCTTCTCTGTAGGAAATGCAATTTTTCTCCCCATGACTGCCTGGCTTGTGAAAATTTATGGCGATGCTAAAGTGATTATCTGGGCAACAATACTTTTTACCTTTTTTTCATTTACCTGTGCAGCTGCTCCTAATTTAAATATTCTTGTGGTTTCAAGATTTTTACAAGGGGCAGCAGCCGGCCCTTTAATCCCATTATCACAAGGAATATTAACAAAATTATATCGCACCCAAGTGGATAGAATTTCTACGATATTTTCTATGATTATTATGATAGCCCCAGTTATCGGCCCAGTAGTGGGGGGGTATATTTGCTTTAATTACTTATGGAGATGGATTTTCTATATCAATATCCCTGTGGGATTGATTAGCGCTCTTTTAATCATTGTAAATATTAAAGGGATCACTTTTAAAACCTCAAAACTTTCATTTGACTGGGTAACGTTTTTTCTATTATTTGTAGGGATGACTTGTCTACAATTGTTCTTAGATAAAGGTCAACAGTGGGATTGGTGGCACGCCCTCCGAGTGCAGTTTCTCTCTATTGTCACAGCTCTTTGTATCGGATATATACTTATATGGAGCTTGGTGTATAAAAAACCGTTGTTTAACCTCTATTTATTTAAAGTAAAAAATTACTGCATTGCTTGCTTCATGATTTTTTTTGCCTACTCCTTATATTTTGCAGCGGTGGTGATCTTTCCACTGTGGCTTGAAAATGTTCTTGGGTATACATCTTTTCAAGCGGGCCTTGCTGTAGCACCGATGGGAATAGGGGCTTTATGTGGGGCGGTGATTGTAGGGAAAATGTTAAAGAAGTACCAACCAGTGTTTTTTATGGCACATGGATTTTTCTGGATGGCGGTAGCTTGCTTTTATGCCGCAGAGTTTGTTCCAGCAATTAGTTTTTTCCATATTGCCATGTCAAGAGTTGTCTTTGGGTTTGGCTTGGCGTTTTGGATGATTCCGACAATGTCTTTAGTCTCAAAATCCTTAAGTAATGAGGAACTTCCTGCAGGGCTTGGGATGTTTCATTTCCTGCGCTCCTTATCAGGGGGGATTGGAACTGCAATTTATGCAACAATGTATACAAGAAGGGGGTATCAGCAGCATATGAACCTTGCCTATACTTACAATGAGTACAAGCAGGTGTGTAGGTCGTATTATGATGACATATTAACCTACATCCCCAATGAAAGAAGTGCCGATTATTATTTAGGGCAAGTTGTCGATAGTCAAGCCTCTACTTTTGCATTTGTTGAGGTGAATAATATTATGGGTTACATTTGTTTAATTTTACTCTTCATTAGTTTGATCGGGTATCAAAAAAAGAGTGCACCTATCTCATAAACACCTTTTGTTATATACTTAAGGGATGAATGGTGTAGAGTTTATAGATCCAGCAGTGATCACATGGACTATTGAAGAGTCTTATGATGTCCCTTCGCAAGTAAAAGCTTTAACAGTAAAACCTCTTTATCCAGAATTAGATCAACTTTTTGAAATACTAGAGCCAAGAAGATTTGCTGGTATTTCCCCACCTCAAGAACCACCTACCGATGCTTGCTTTGGTTATGATACATGCTCTATTTGTATTGATAAAGCTATACAGGTGATTGATGACCATGGTTTAGATGGTGAGGAGATGTTTGCACTACTTTACAAATTAGAGCATCTTAACACCCTTTCTAGAGAGGTCGCTCACCGTAGAGATTCTATTTTACATGGATAGGATCTTCAATAATACAAGGTCTTACAAAGATTAAAAGGCTTTTCTTTACTTCTACTTCTTTTTCTGAGGAGAAGAGTCCACCGATCCAGGGAAGGGAGCTTAGTAATGGAATTCCAGATTTCTTTGTTGTTTTTACTTTTCTTGACATTCCAGATAGTACTAGAAAGTGATTGTTAGGAACGTGTGCCTCTGTGGTCATTTGAGTTTTAGAGGTTTTTATCCCCGAAAGGTTTGTGGAGCCATCAATTAAGTGATCATGGCTTTCGGTGATTTTCTCATCAATTGATAGGGTTATTATCCCTGTATCGCTGATCATTGGGATAATATTTAACATCACCCCAATATCTTTGTACTCGATATTTGAAGTCGTTCGCTGATTATTTCCATGTAGCTCAATAATTGATCCAGCAAAAGGGACGCTGTCACCTTCAAAGATTGTTGAAAGCTTATTTTCTCTGGCAAGGATTTTTTGATTTAATACAATGGAGGTCTCTGTATCAGATTGGATATAACGGATAAAAGAGGTGAGTTCGCTAAATATCTGCTTTCCATTTACAATAGCATCACCAACAATTCCCATGTTGATTCCCCCAACAAGGGAATCTTTACAAGCAGCTAGGATGTCTTTTGAAGGGGTATTTTGCCAAGAGACACCAAAATTATGCCCTTTATTAACATCAGTTTCAATAACAAGCACTTCGACATAAACTTGTTTGGGTGGAGTGTCTAATTTTTCAATTAAAGCTTTTAAACGAAGGGAGGTCTCTTTTGTAGCGGAGAAAAACAAGGTGTTGGAAGCCTTTACCCATTGAAGATTTTTTATTGTGGCAATGAGAGCTGTATCAGAAAAGTTTTTATCATTAAGACCACCTGAAGAATCTTTTAGATGGGTGAGTATTTCTTCCCCAGAGTGGTATTTGAGCTTATATAAGTCAAATTCACTCTCTCTCTCCTCCTTTTCTTCTTTTTTTTCCTCAGGGATTTTTCTGATTAAATAGGATTCCCCTTTTTTAGAGGCCTCAAGGTTGTACTCGCCAAGTAGGGTGAAAAGATCAGCTAGAACCGCATCAGGAGAGGATCCTTTATTCGACATAAAGACCACATCAAAATCTAAAAGTTTTTCATCAGCTATGAAATTAACCTCTACCACTTTTCCTACATAACGTATTAATTCCCCTAATGGAATTTTTGAAAAATTACAGCTGTAATTTTCCTCCCCAAATACAAGAGAGAGATGGGTGATAAGTAGGAAAAACTTAAGAAGATGTGTCATAAGCCATCTACAATAACATAATGCACTATATGTTATCAATAATTATTGGAGGTGTCTTAAAACTGCTCTTTTGATTGAAAATTGTTTGGTAGAAATACAACTCACTATCTATCGCTTTAATAATATTTTCCTTTTTACAAAATCCATGACCCTCACCTTTAAAGAGTAGATATGCTGTGGGGATTTTTTTCTCTAATAAAGCTTGGTGCATTTTAGAGGCCTGATCCTCAGGGACAACTTTATCCTCATCTCCTTGAAGGATTAAGATGGGTTTTTTAAGTTGATCAGTATGATAAAGAGGGGAGCGTGCATCATAAATTGCCTTTTCTTCAGGATAATTTCCAATTAACTTATCAAGATAACGGGATTCGAATTTATGGGTAAATTGAGCTAAAAGTCCAAGATCACTTACACCAAAATAACTAGCACCTGCGGTAAAGGTATTTCTAAAAGTAAGGAGGGCAAGGGTGGTAAATCCACCGGCGCTTCCCCCTCGAACAGTGAGCCTATTTTTATCAGCTAACCCTTCTTTAACAAGGAATAGGGCGCAATCCTCACAGTCATCAACATCTTTGACACCCCAATTTTTATATAGACGATTTCTGTACTCTCTACCAAAGCCAGTACTACCTGAGTAGTTCACATCGCAGACAGCAAATCCTCTAGAGGTCCAATATTGGATCGATAAAGAGAATGAAGCGCCGCTGTGAGAGGTTGGACCACCATGGGAAATAAGCAGTAGTGGAGGTTTTTCTCCCTCCATGTCATAATTTGGGTTCTTTGGTGGATAATAAAAGGCATGGGAAATTTCTCCATGACGAGTTTTAAATGAAATTGCTTTTGGGATAGAGATCCATTCTTTTGGAAGGGTGTTTTTCTCACAAGATTTTAAGAGGGTAAGGGTGTTTGTTTCTGTGTCAAAAGAGTAGAATGCACCAGTCTGGGTAGGGGAGTGGGCTATAAAATAAAGTGTATTTCCTTTGCTTGCTATAGAATTGTACACGGTAAAAGGTAATTTATAAGATGTGAATACACCATTATGAATTACCCCAAGAGTATCTAAAGCATTTTCAATCTTAACAGCTGCGACACCACCAGAGGTTAAAGGAGCATAGAAGCGGTTGTTATAACGCCAATGGGGCTTTACAAAGTCATGGTTACTTTGTAAAAGACAAGATCCATCCTCTTTATAAATATTCCAGAAATAAGAGACATCAGAAATGTAGGTTAAATCGCCATTTGGGAAAAATTGCGGATCAAAAGAACTAATATCTCCTTTTGGACTTACCTGTTTTTTGCTTTCAAACCTTTTTTCTGGTGTTAGAATGACTTTCCATACAACTGAGGCATCCCAGGACATATTTGGAAAATCCCAAGTGAAGAAGGCTAACATCCCTTCATCAGCAGAGATGGTGAGTCCAGAATAAAAGTCGTGAGAAGACTCCATTATCTCGCATTTTCCGGAGCTTTTTTCAACTCTCATTATTCCATTTTTTACATTGGTTGGATCTAAATGATCTTCAAACACTGTAAATAGAAAATGTCCACATCCACAAGGCTCCCCAAATCGAATGTTTGGTCTATCTGTGACTTTTCGAACATCCTTTCCCTTGATTTCATAGATTTGTTGGTCTTTTTTGTTGGAGAAATAAATTACACCTTGATGCTCACAAAAGGAGGAGGTGCCATACTCATGAACGCTGTTTTTTGAAGAGTGTGGAGGTGGGTTGATATCTTTATTTTCAGTAATTGAGTGAATGACACATCTGCCACCATCTTCAGGTCGCATTTCAACTAAATAGCAATGATTGTTTGTGATTAGCATTTCAATGAATTTTACAGATTTTGTGGTTAGAGATTCACTTGTAATGATTGAATCAAGGCTTCCTAGCATTTTAGACCCCTTAAAATAGGTTGAAAAAAGGGTAGTATAGGAAAGTTTATTATAAACCACAACTACTAAAAGGAGTAAAAGTCTTTTCTTTCACTCCTTGTTATAAAGATTAGAAGCCAATAACGTAAGAGATAGTTAAAGATCCATAAAGAGATACTTCACCCTCAGTGTATATTTCAACAATAGGCTGATCTAGCTCAATTTTAATTGTATTAATAGCTTCGTTAGGTTGCCCCATTTCTAAACCAAAAGCTAGAGAGCCACCAAGAGCTGTTAGCTTTGACTTTTTAGTGGTTCCTGCTTCCCAATTTGAATAGTTATTAGTTCTTTTTTCGTAAACAGAAGAGAAGATGTTTGATCCTATAGATGTAAAAAACCTATTTTCTGAATGTTTATTCCAATAATGGATACCCATGATTTTAGGGTAAAAAAAGATAGCTTCATATACAAGACATTCAATATTATCTTTAGTAGAGCGTATTTCTTTACCAGCGCCACCAAATTCAATCATCGTAGATTGAAAAACAACTGAATCACTTAATCTTGATTGATAGCCAATTCCAAATGCAGGAATTAATGTACCATAATGCTGTAATGAAGTACCAGGTCCTACTTTAAAAGTAATATGACCAATATTTTTCTTTGTGTTCATGGATTGAACTATTGGTTGTTTTGAGAGCTCTTCTGAATAAGCTAAATTTTCAGAAACAGAACTTGCGCATAAAAATCCAGAACTTAATAGCATAGTAAACAGTGATTTTTTCATTATATCTCCCTATTTTGGAGTTGATATAATTCACTGTTTACTTAATGCTTGTCAAGCTATTTCGCATTTTATTACTTGCTTAATCCTTTTAGAATAGCCCGTTTTACTATCAATCCAATCTTGGTTAGAATATCACCGCCCCAACTTCCAAGGCCTACTCCTATAAAAACAACTGCAATTAATGGTAAAACAGGGAGGTAAATTGCTAATACAATTGATAAAATAATCACAGCAACTATTGAGAATACTAGGCCTGCAATTTCCAAAGTATTTAATAATGGTTTTGTAGGATCAAATTCTGCTTCTACTTCTTTTAATGCGGCTTGTTTTGCTTGTTGTATATTCATCATGATGATCTCCTTGTTTTTTTTATTTCAAGAATTTAATCTTCAATATTTAAAGATTAGCTTCTATTTAGTAATAATTATAAGAATTTAATAAGTATTAAGCAAGGTTTTTGTGCGAACTTCCTTAAAACTATTCCCTTTTGAGGTAGTAAATATTTTAAAGCTCAGCAGAAGATATGGATGAAAAGATGTATTCGTATGATCATAAAGGAGTTAAATAATTTACTATAATATTATAACATCTTTTACTGCAATAAGTTATGTAAAATTCAGTTGATAAGCTTAGTTGTGAAGAATGGATTGTTTCCATGATTTAATCCCTTCCACTAGAGTTTTTAGTAGTTTGTCTGATTGGGAGCTATCGGAAAAGCGAAGGATATAGGAAATAACTGGAATGTCATGAATAAAGGTATAGGAGGTAGCAAGCGATGAGGGGTCGAAGTCGATTTGTGAGACCTCTTCCTCGATAAAGTCTCTAAAGGATTGGTTTATTGTAGAGACAGTAATGATAAAGTGTCTCTCCCAGGTAATGGTTTTAATAAAGTAGATGCATTTACTAAAATCATGTTCTAAAGCTTCTTGAAGAAATAGGAAGGAATGTTTTAATGAAGTTGCGGGAAGGATACATTGCATAAACCGAGGGGTGAATGAATAAAAAAAGTTCTCTAAAGAGAATTCTTCGGTATAGTTGTTTTGAAGGAGTTGCCTTTTAAGATCAACAAGCACTTCGTTTTGCTTTGCGATCATCCCGCCATTAAAGTCACGTACTTCCCCAACAATATTAGATAGAAAAGAAAATACATCTCTTCTAGCTCTAGTAAGATCTAAAGAAAAATCAACTCGTAAATATTCTTTTTTAGGGCATATTATCTCAAGGATATAGGCTTTTTTAGGGGTTTTTTTTCTAATACGACCCACGGTTTTGATCTCTAACTCTTTAATATAGATAGATTTTTCAGATCCCTTTACCTTAGGTAGGATTGGCTTCACCCCTGGGTGTTCAATTCTAACTAAAATGACAGTGAAGAGGAGGTTTATATGTTCTTGAGACTGGTAGTTGATCATCACCTGTGGTAAATCGGTAGGAAATTTCAATTGATTGTTAAGAGTGAGGATATTTCGAAGGATTTCTTCTTCATTTCTAGGCATGAACACTGTGTTAGTAACGCTTTCTATACGTGACAAGACTTCATGAGTGAGATTTTCCTGAAGAAGTTTCACCTCCTCTTTAGAAAAAATTCCGGAAGATTTTTCAATTTCTAAGTAAATGATACGAGTTCCTGTATACTCCCTTTTGTTATGAATAATTGAATCAGGAATTGCTAGTGCATCAGGAATGAGGGTGATTAGCGCTGCTAGAAGATGTCGTTCATCAAATAATTCACTTTCTGAAGAGAAGTTTACTGCAACTAAAACCCCAACTACAGGTTTTATCACCTCATCTTGATTTAGAAAGGTCCTTAATATTTTGGAGACTGCAAATCGATCAGTAGGTGTAGCGTTAAATGCATGAGCAGCACGTTTTCTTAATAGGTAGGAATAAGAGATAATCTTTGTAACATAAGAGAGCTTTCGTTCAGTAGAAAACTTCTTTTTAGTAGGGAGAATAAATCTTTGAATTTCGTTAAATAAGTCACGCTCGAAAACTTGAGGGTTTAAATCAATCAGTGGAGCGAGGTTTTTTTTGATGGTTGCAATTTTTTCTTCAGAAGAGGCTTTTAGTAAAAAATGCTGCATTTGCTCAAATAAATTATGATTGTACCCTTTAGAGGGGATGTCTAGCAACTCAGAGATGTTTTCTTGCACAATAATTCTTTTTTGGTCGTCTGTTAAATTATTTGCCGAGACAACCCTTCTTGCATGACTTACTGCGATAATATTAATTTTTAACTCATGAATCAAATCTGGTAGGTTAGCTTTTATCGCCGCTAAATTTTTTGCATCATCAATTTCAATAAACATTTCATGAAAGAAAAACCCCCTTCCCTTGGATTGCTCAAACTGTACTACAGCGGAATGGACGTGAGATAGGGAGATGCTTTTTCCAGGAAGGAGCCACTTGGTGAAATAATCACAAATAAATCTCCCAACTTCTCTTGTGTATCCAGATTTACATAGTGTTGAGATAGATAAAGTGGCTCGTGGCTCCTCACTATAGAAATTTGCCTCAATTAGCGGGCAGTTTTCAAAAATCGATTTATAAAAAAGCCTCTTTCTTTGGGTGTCTCGCATATTACGAATTTGCTCTGCATATTCTTTACAAACATTAGGTAGCATATCAGTTATAACAGATTGAATACTCTCATGATAATTTTCTAAATGAACTCTTCGAGTAATAGGAATATTAT
>CAMDFS010000051.1 GCA_945897715.1 Chlamydia trachomatis | reverse complement strand
ACTTCCAGGTTTTAATCCCTTTATTTTAGCATCAGGTAAGGCGCAGAAAAAAGTTCGCAGTGGTGTTAAGATATCTAGGTATGTGGAGATGTCCGATCTAGAGGAGAAGGAGACGGGGGTTTGATTGATGTGGATAATTTTTGAAATCACCTTGCAATTATTGATAATACAATCATTTTTTGACAAAGTGTTTAACGGGTGATTCCGTTTTAGATTTTCCTCTAAATGTTTAGATAACAAATCAATGACAAGGGATGTTTTTCCTGCACCAGATACCCCTGTGAATGTAGTGATGCCGTTTAATGGGATCTTGATGTCGAGATTTTTGATATTGTGAATAGAGGCATTCTTTACCTCTAAAAAATCTTTAGGGGTTATCAATGGGGTAGATCGCCTTAAAATCTTTTTTCTCGAAAGATAGGGACCTGTTACTGAGTTTGGATCCCCCATCAGTTCCTGGTAGCTTCCTCGTGCAACAATTCTTCCTCCCGATTTCCCACACCCTGGACCAAAGTCTAAAATCTCATCTGCCATTTTCATTGTGAGAGGATCATGCTCAACGATGATTAATGTATTCCCACGATCGCGCATCTTTTTTAAAGAGAGATTTAAAAGTTCATTGTTTGCAGGATGAAGACCTACAGTTGGCTCATCAAGGATATAGCAGGCGCCTGTAAGCTCTTTATGGAGTTCTTTAGCAAGCCTTACCCTTTGGAGCTCTCCAGTGCTTAGTGTCCTTGTCATTCGATCCATGGATAAATAGTTAAGATTAATATCGATTAAGAAGTTTAAAGTAGAAACGAGCCTATCCATCGGCTCTTTGATCACATCAAAGACTTTTATGGAAGAGATCACAGCAAGAGCTTCTTTTAAAGAGAGGGAACAAAGGGAGGGGAGGGATGTGTTGTTAATAAGTACAGAGGATGCAAGGGGATTTAACCTTCCACCAGAACATTTTGGACAGACCTCTTCGTTGCCGCACCCAAAGTAGGCGTACATCTCCTCATCTATATCAATTAAGATGCCAAGGCCATTGCAATATTTACACTGACCATCGGCATGGTTAAAAGAAAATGTGTGGTGGGTGATTTTTGGGTAAGATTTTCCAGTTTCTTTTACAGAGAAGGAGAGGTTGTAGTAATGCTCGACATCATCACAAATGAGAATCACCTCCTCATTTGAATAGAGAACAGCAAGATCAACCCCCGTGATGATTCGTTCGATGGAGGAATTTGAAAACACTAATCTATCTACTACAAGTTCTAGTGTATTTTTTTTACGGCGACTAAATGTAATAGGCTCATCTAATTCATAAAACACTCCATTAAGCCTGATGCGCAAAAACCCTGCGGCAAGGAATTTGTTCTTCCATTCCTCAAAATCTAAAATCTTACTTGTTTCGATAGGGGAGAGGATGGTGATCTTTGTTTTTTCTTTTGTCTCTTTATAGCAATTAGCGATGTACTCACTTGTAATTTGCACAATTAGATGCCCTGTCTCTGGACAGTAAGGGGTCCCAGCCTGTGCATAGATTAGCCTTAAATGATCGTAAGCTTCCGTTACCGTCCCCAAGGTACTTCTTGGGTTCATACTGCGCATTTTTTGCTCAATTGCAATAGTTGGTGAGAGGTTTTCTATTTTTCCGTATTTGGGTTTTGGTAGGGCATGAACAAATCGTCTAGTAAAGGGAGGGAGAGTTTCTACAAAACGCCTTTGTGCCTCTGCGTAGATGGTATTGTAAGCAAGGCTTGTCTTACCTGATCCTGAAGGACCTGAAAAGACAGTAATTTTTCCTTTAGAGATTTCTACCGAGATATTTTTTAGGTTATGTTCATGGGCGTTTTCTATGAGGATGTTTTTTTTCTCAGATTGTTTTTGAGTGGCTGAAGAAAATCTGGTGAAAGTGCCCTCTAGTGCTGCTTTAATAAATGGAGCAGTCGGGGAGGAGAGCTTTGCAATCTCCTCTACTGTTCCAGTTGCTACAATCTCTCCACCGCCCTTACCACCAGTTGGGCCTAAGTCAATCACATAATCACATGTTTTAACAAGATCCATGTTATGTTCAATGGCTATGATGGTGTTTCCATTATCGACAAGCTCATGAAGGATGGTTAGAAGTTTTGCAATGTCATAAAAATGTAGACCGGTTGTTGGTTCATCAAGAATATAGAGTGTTTTGGTACTCTTTTTTTTTAAGAGTTCACAGGAGAGCTTCACTCGTTGGGCCTCCCCCCCGGATATGGTTGTTGCTGACTGTCCTAAAGTGATATACCCAAGTCCCATTTTCGAAAGAAGTGCTATCTTCTTATAAATTTGAGGGATATTTTCAAAGTAGGAGCACGCTTCATCAATAGGCATGTCCAATACATCTGAAATATGTCTGCCTTTATACATGATGGAAAGAGTGCTATTATCGAAACGTTTCCCCTTACACTCTTCACATGTGACCCAGACATCGGCTAAAAAGTCCATATCTACTTGTATTGATCCAATCCCACTGCAATGGGGGCAGGACCCCTCCTTTACATTGAAACTAAATCGCCCTTCAGAAAACCCGGCAGCTTTAGCAGCAGGAAGGGAGGCAAAGAACTTTCTGATGTCAGTAAACACCCCTACATAAGTTGCTGGGTTGGACCTTGGGGTTCTACCAATGGGAGATTGATCTATGGATACTACTTTTTCAATCTGGTCATCACCAAGAATAGAGGTATGTTTTCCTACAAAATGGGATGTTTTATGCAGTTTGTTATTTAGGTAAGGGTAGAGGGTCTGTGTGATTAATGAGGATTTGCCAGAGCCTGAGATCCCGGTAATTGCTGTCATTACACCAAGTGGGATGGAGATGGTGACATTTTTTAAATTGTGGTGGCAAGCCCCGTTAATGGTAATTGCATTCTTAAGATCTACCTTTCTTTTTTTAGGGATGAATATTTTTTCCCTTCTTGAAAGATAATTAGCTGTAATTGAACCCCTCTCTTTTAAAAACTCAGAGGTTTTACCGCTATACATGATTTTTCCACCCTCTACCCCTGCCTTAGGACCAATATCTACAATAGAGTCAGATGCTAGAATAGTCTCTTCATCATGTTCTACAATGATGATGGTATTACCAAGTTTTTGGAGCGTTTTTAATGTTTTAATAAGCTTTAAATTGTCGCTTGGGTGTAAGCCAATAGAGGGCTCATCTAAAATATACAACACATCAGTTAATGAAGAGCCGATTAATCCTGAAAGGCGGACCCTTTGAGCCTCTCCACCAGAAAGAGTGGGGGAGTTTCTATCTATGGTAAGGTAGGGAAGTCCAACATCGATTAAAAACAAGAGACGAGAATCCATCTCTTTTATGATTTCTTTAGCAAGGAGCGCTTCGTTTTTAGAGAGCTTTACGTTGGATAGTTCGCTTTTAAACTCCTCTACAGATAGTGCCGTCCATTCTTGAATGGTTTTACCTTTAAATTTTGCAGCGCTAGGATAAGGTTTTAAACGAGATCCCTTGCACTCAGGACAAGGGAATATATTCATCAATTCTTGCATGTTTTCTTTATAAACATCTGAGGTTGACTCAGCTATTCTATCTTTTGCAATATTAATGACACCCTTCCACTCCACATTATCTGTCCAGGTGTAGAGAGTATCTGGATGAATAAACTTCATCTTGACCCATTTATCTTCTGTTCCATATAAGTAGATCTGTTGAGCCTTCTTTGATAATTTTTTCCATGGAGTGGAGAGTTTAAAGTCATAAAGTTTGGAAAGATTTCTATAGATATTTCCCCACCGAACTGTATCAAAAGTGGGCGCGATTCTGCATAAATCTTCTTCAATAGATAAATTAGGGTCTATGATCTTTTCTAAATCAAAGTCTTCACATATCCCAATTCCTTTACAACGTGTGCACATCCCTTTTGGATGATTAAAAGAAAAATCTTCGCTTTCTAATGTCTTGTAATATACGCCTGATTTAGGGGAGAAACTGTAAATAGAATAGACCCTAGTCTCTTTTAAAGAGGGAATGAACAATGAAAAAACCCCTTCACCAACCCTTAGGGCATGCTCAATTGCTTCATCGACCCGAGTTGATTCTTTTTCAAGGGCAATCCTATCGATGACAATATCAATATCATGGGCCTTTTCTTTATCTAAAATAGGGATGTTTTCACTGATGTCATAATAATCTCCATCAATATAAAGGCGGGCAAACCCTTTTTTCATCAGACCCTCTAAATCATCTTTAAAAGCGCCTTTTCGCCCTTTTACAAAGGGAGCTAGGAAGATCACTTTTGTCCCTGAATCAATCTCGTAGATACTATCTTTGATCTCTTTTTCCGTTGCTGGGGCTACTTTTTCACCGCTAATTGGACAATAACAAACTGCTATGTTCGAAAATAGTAGCCTTAAATGATCATAGAGATGGGTGATTGTTCCAACTGTCGATCTGGGATTGTGAGAAAGAGTCTTTTGTTCAATAGCAATGGTAGGGGGCAAGCCTGTGATCTTTTCTGCCTCTGGGGATTTTAGCTTTCCAATCCCACGACGTGCACTTTTTGATAAGGACTCGATGTATCGTTTTTGTCCCTCTATAAACAAGGTATCAAAGGCAAGAGAAGATTTCCCTGATCCAGAAACGCCGGTAAATGCAATCATTTCCCCTATATTTAGGGTAAGGTCTACACTTTTTAGATTATGTACAGATACGCCCTTTAAAGTGATTTTTCGATCTTTGTTCATAGAGGGATAAGTATCTATAAATCACTCTTTTTAGTAAATAGCGCTCTTTTTTTTACTCCTGAACCTTCTACTTTAGACTGACTGAATAAATTGAAAAGAGTCTTTTGGGGCTTGTAGAAGGCCTTCAATCAATCCTGGAAAAGCATTAAATCTTCCAATGAGATCTTCTTGTGCCCAAGGATAAATTCAGCAGCCTCAAGAGGTGTGCTTGTTTTAAATAGGGCTTCCTTACATTCTTGCTCAATGAGTTTACCATATAAAGGAGCTTGTTTCATCAAAGTAGCAACAAGTAGCCGGGTATGCATAGCTACATTACCCCTTTCATGAAGTTTTTCCAGAATAGATGGATCAGAGATTTTATTCCCTTGTTCGACAATGGTTTTAATTTTTTGCAAAGCATTACCTTTTGTCTTTTCCATTAGCAGTTGCATTTTTTCAAAATGCTCGTTGACTATATCTTCTACAACAGCCTCTAAAATATCCTCCTTTGACTTAAAATAAGGGTAAATGGTCCCTTTGGCAATACCAAGAGAATCCATAAAATCTTGCATCGTTGTTTTGTCATAATCTTTTGTAAGAAATAGATCGCGGGCAGTTTTAATGATTTCAGCCCTCTTTTCTGAATGTTTTTTATTCATTTTTGTCATGATAGTTTTTTAAAATAAGAGCATTGGCTGCTTTTGTGGTCTGTTTTAGGGAAGAGGTTTTAAAATAATGAATGATTTTTGCAGGCAGGATAGTTGCAATTTCAGTAGCAAAATGGAAAGAGCCTTGCCATTGAACCTTCTTCAAGCAAGAACCATATTTCCATCCGCTCTTAACTCCGGACTAGCAACTTCAAGTGCTCGTCCAACCGGGATTAGCAACAAGAAGTAGATCTCCATCTATTTGTAACTCGGCACTAGCATGCTCAAGTGCCAGGCCATTTTGCCTCACGGCCGCAAGAACCACATCTTTATCCGCCTTTAACGCCTCACTAGCATGCTGGAGTGCCTGGCCATTTTGCGAAACTACAGCAATAGTAGCCTCTTTACCAGCAAACCGAAGTGCCTCGCCATTTTGCGAAACCGCAGCAAGAACCACATCTCTATCCGCCTTTAACGCCTCACTAGCATGCTGGAGTGCCTGGCCATTTTGCGAAACTACAGCAATAGTAGCCTCTTTACCAGCATCCCCAAGTGCCCCGCCATTTTCCGCAACCGCCGCAAGAACCACATCCCTATCCGCCCTTAACGCCTCACTAGCAAACACAAGCATAAGGCCATAATTCGCAACTGCAGCAAAAACCACCTCTTTATCCGCCTTTAACGCCTCACTAGCATACCCAAGTGCCTCGCCAGTTTGTCTTACTGCCGCAAGAACCACCTCTTTATCCGCCTTTAACGCCTCACTAGCATACCCAAGTGCCAGGCCATTTTTTCTTACTGCCGCAAGAACCACCTCTTTATCCGCCCTTAACGCCTGACTAGCAGACAAAAGTGCCCAGCCAATTTGCGAAACGGCAGCAAGAACGACAGCTTTATTTGCCCTTAAATGGTCAGGAGCATATCGAAGTGCCAGGCCATTTTGCGAAACCATAGCAACTACTGCTTCGCGCTGAGTATCCCTAACTGGCGATATTCTTAAGGCTATGTTCCCTCCAAGAGTAAATCCAATATTATTTACCTCTTCTACGCTCAATATTCTATTAACAAGAATTTCTCTAGTTACTTCTCGATTATCTTCCTTTTCTACGATATGTTTTCTCTCAGAAAGAACTACATTAAAACTTAGTAGAAAAGGATCACTCTGACTCTTTTTTAATAGTTCTTGTTGCAGAAGATCATGTAGTGAGAGATCCCTATTTGCGGGAATATCTACAAACCCTAGAGAACTTCCGGAATGCGAATTTTCTACATGAAATCTACATGTAGTAGGGGGTTGTATTTGTGGGAGTATTAAGAGCGTAGAAGTTAAAAGTTCTTTTCCTTTTGGACAATGCCCTCTCAAGCACCTAGTAAACACAACTGCTATTTTGTTTCTGAGGTGAGGATCTCTAGCTACAGCAGGTTCATCAATTGATGCACCACCTCCAAGGTCTTGCTGATTAATTCCAACGGGATTTCCTGATGTTATCTGAGACATGCATACACTCCTTTTTTATTTATGTATTTTTTATAAATATTATTTATATAATTAATAGAATATTAAGTCAATTTTTTCAGGATTTTTGTAGATGGTTTTTTAGAAATTTCCTTTTTTTTTAAAAAAATATTTTTAAATTTAGCTGGTTATATGAAGGGTCGTGAATAAGTTAAATAGTCCGCCGATTGTAAAAAATATTAAGATAGAGATATAAATCTAGCAATAATGAGTAGTTTTGTATATACTTAATTGAGTGATAAATATTTTTTAAACAAAAAGGTGATTTTTATGTCTATTAATAGTGTTTCAGCATTACCCGCTACTCTTCCAATTTCATTAAAAAACGAAATTTCAACTGAAAACTCAGCATCCACTAGTATAAGTAGAGTTTTTAGAGGTTATATCACTAGAAAGGGGATGTTAGATTTTCAAACGGCAAAAGTACTTAAAAGTTCCCCATTTGCTCAATTTTTTCCAGCAATACATCCAACTTCCTCAAATCCACCAATTTTAGAAAAAACAGAACAATGGATCAATACCCACCCAGAAGAGTTACAAGAATTAGCTAGGAAATTAATTGCATCTATTAATTATGTTCCTCATCAAGAATTCATGAAAAGTTTAATAGAATCTGTTAGATCTTTTAATAAATATCTAGATTTACTGCCAGATTCTTCTCGTTCTTTTACTATTGTTATCCCAAATAAGTGCCCACGACCGGTGAAACCATATTATAGAATGAGCAACCTTTGGGTGACGATGCTTGCCCTCCCTTATTTAAAATACCCCCCAAAAGATATTGCTCTAATTGAATGCGCTTCACGCTGGAATACACTTAAAGATATAAGTACAGAAAAATACCTCATGTTTGACGATGCCTCGTATTCAGGAAATCAAATTTCTGAAATTATTGAAGGTATCTATAATGAAGAAAGTTCAAAATTCCCCCATTTTATTGTACCTTTTATGACGGAGGCATCCTGTGCTAAAATTATGAAGGCTACAAAAGGAAAATGTTGGATTGCAAACCATAGAAAGATGCCTACTTTAAGAGAAGTTTTTAAAAAAGTGGGTGATTTAAAAATCATTGTAGAGAGTCATGGAGGGTGCCCCGAAGGATTTGCCGCTAATCTAACCCTAACTTATTTTGATCATAAAATTGGAGACGCCTACTCTCTTAGTCCATTGGTAAGCTCTGGTAGAAGAATTTCTAGTAAAGAAAGCACTTCTTTTATTCATGAGGCAAACACTCCCTATAGACAAGAGGAATGGGTCAGTAGAAAGCAACCTTAAAAATTACATTAATCAATTTAAATTCCTTATCTCGCTTATAATCAATATGTTAATGAATATTAGCAATAATTAATTGAAAATTAAATAAAATTATGTTATAATTATTATATAATTAAGTATAACTAAGGGGTTTTTTTATGAATCGATTGGATTATGGTGGAGCAAATGCAATTAAGACGTTTGAAATGCACGCGGCAACTTACGAAAAAAGGGACCTATCCATCGCTGAATTTAACTTCGATGGTTGTGAGATTGAAGTAGCAAGATTGAAAAAGACGAGTTCAATGGAAAAGTTTTTAACACTGGTGGCAAAGGCTTTTCAAGCATTTGGGCTTCTTGGAATCTATAAAAAAGTTTGTGCTCATGTGT
Organism: Chlamydia trachomatis; assembly: GCA_945897715.1. Taxonomy (GTDB): domain Bacteria; phylum Chlamydiota; class Chlamydiia; order Chlamydiales; family 2-12-FULL-49-11; genus JAJACQ01. The sequence continues at coordinate 510 of CAMDFS010000051.1, read as the reverse complement.
TAGGGTTACAAGATTGCCGCAATCATAAACTCCAATGTGCTAAAAGCGATCTTTTGAAATTAACTCTTTTGGTTGAAAAGTTGGGCGGATCCATAGACAAATTTGAGGCCCTCTAAAGCAGACATGATCTGATTTACTTTTCTTAATTCTAACCGAAGTTTAGGAGCTTTTGAAATATCTATTTGCCAACCGAGCCTTGTTATCTTGTCTTTTGTGTGGCTTTTGGTCAGTTGGAAAAGCCAATTAATAGAGATAGTACAGATATTAGCATCAAGGTCAATTACATTACTGTGCATTCTGGTGAGTTTTACTATATTTAGTACATTTAAATGTGCCACATAATGATAAAGAGCAGCATTTATTACCATCGCAAACAGTTTTTGGCTGAGGGGAGAGTTTTCTGAGGAAAGTCGTTCTTTTACGAGACGAATTGCCCTTGAAAAAACTTTTAGATATACATCAGTCTCAATGTCGTAGGTTTTCAATGATATTTTAAACACATCCAAATCT